>NZ_JADNEM010000011.1:0-121999 GCF_015552275.1 Holdemania sp. 1001302B_160321_E10
GATTGAACATGACTGTGCAATCGATTACGGAATTGAAGTCCTGAAGGACTAGAGGAGGAAATTAAAATGGAAGACATCAAGAAACGTATCTCAAAGCTGATCGATTTAAAGTCGATCATCTCTATCATCATGGTGGCCGCAATGGTAGCCGGCTTTTTTGGTAAGATGGTATCTGCAGAGCAGTTTGTGCCGTTGGTTACGATGATCGTAACCTTTTATTTTGCCAAGCAGGACAAGCCTGATAAGGAGTAAGCCTAATGCTTGAGTTTATCTCTACACACATCATGGAGCTCGGATGGACTTGTATCGTTGGCATCCTCGCAATGCTCTATAAGACGATCCAAAAAAATTTTAAAAAAGTATTGGCTGATAACCAAAATATGAAATTTGGTGTCCAAGCCGTGCTCCATGATAGGCTTATACAAAAGTGTACCTACATCATCCAGCGTGGATATGTGACAACAGATGACCTTGATGAGCTTGAGGAGCTCAATAAGCCTTATAAGGCTCTCGGCGGTAATGGCACGGTTAAAACAGCGCTGGAAAAAGTTAAACAGCTTCCTCTTAAATAGCAAACACCCCACCTTCCAATGCCGGAGGGTGGGGGATTTTTGTTTTGCCTATATATAATAAGGTTAGAAATATCATGCCACAATCGTGCCACGAAATAAAAAAGCCCTTTGTTAAGGGCTTAAATAACAATGGAGCAGATGAGCGGAATATAAGAAGCCTAAAAAATATTAAAAATTTTCAAAAATAAAGCGTTTTTTAGTTGTTTTTTTGTTTTATTTGCATAGTTTAAAGAACATTTTCGTCTTTTTTCGTCTGTCTGCATGGAAATATAAGGAATTTACCATTGCCACATATGAAGGAAAATTATGGTGTGTCTTGCTATAATAACCGAGTGATAAAAATATTAGTTTACGAGGCACGAACAAAAGAAGGTCTATCACTGAGAAAATTGTCTGAGTTAACGGGCATAAGTAAAACTAGACTCAACGATATAGAAAACGAAAAGCGATCCCCAACACTCAATGAATTGGAAAGGATCGCTAATATATTAGATGTAAAAGTAGAATCTCTTTATAAGATAAAATCATCCTTGTGATTTTCTTTATACCTTTCAAGATAATCTTTTATATCATCTACAGATTCGATGATTTTACCTGTATAAGGATTTTTCTGTCCTTTATAGCGAGAAAACAAATACTCAAGAACTTTCTGATCTGCGGATTCTTTTATAACCTGGTTGAGATTTTTAATTTTGAGGTTGTAGGATTTATCGTGATTCTGAACTTTATTGTTATATTCATTTAACAGCTTTTGCTTTTCGTTCTTCAGTTCGGTGTTACAATTTTTTTCATAAGCTGCATAATGTCTATCAAATAATATAAGCAAAATAAAACCGACAATAGCGGTATAAATGGTTATTGCAATGAAAAAATCAGTTTTGGTATTGAATATAACGCCTTGTTTCTTTGCATCAAAGTATTCAGGACTTACTTTTTCTGAATTAGTATTATCTTTGTGGTTATAAACAGGATCAGAATCTTTTGAATAACTATATGAGTTGGAACTACTACTTGATGAGTTGTTACTATAACTACTATTGTTTTGCGTGCTAGGAACCGAGTAGGAGCTAGTATCACCATCATTGTGACAATGATATTCGCCATATTCTAAGCCCCATTTTTCACAGTCAGTTCGACACGTATGGCATCCGTTACCGTCGGTTTTTCCTGGGTGTGCTAAAACGGGTGCAGTACTAAATACAAAAAGTATTATAATAAGAGTAATTATCTTCTTCATAATCACTCTTCAAGAATCATTAAATTATCAGCGCAATCTTTCATAACAGAAACCATAATGTCAACTTCTCTTGGGCAAGTCTCGATTGAACAATGATATTCTGTATCATTATCATAGAACTCATAACGAACTTCTTTTCCATTATTCAATTCTACATATTGATAACCGTAGTATCCCCAAACACCATCTTCAACCAAGAAGGTATATTCGCCTGTTTTGGGATTGTATGAGAATTGATGGTTAAATTCTTTTCCTTTTTGCTCATAGCAGTCTCGATCAATTGTATACCATCCTTTTTGGTATTCATCTGGCACTTGGCAAGCTACTTCATATTCGTTTTTAGGCTTGTAGATAATGGATAAAATAATCAAGAAACAAACCGCACAGAATATAAAATCTTTCATGTTATACACCTCAAAATTATAATATCATAATTTATAATAATAATCACAAAGTATGCGAAAAATCAAATAAAATTGTTGAATTTCTGCATTTGTCCGTGTACACGGACAAATTATGTGATTTTATTACAAATTTCGGCTTTTATGATATTCTTGGGGTAAATAAATTAGAAAGGGAACGCAAATGAAGCTGGACGAAGTAAAAAAATACATAATAGAAATGATTCAGCGGATCGACAATCAAGAATTTTTGGAAAGGCTGTATTGGAAGACTATACGAGAATTCATAAAAAAGTGAGGAAAGCAAAATCCTCACTTTTTTATTTGGAATGTTTTTTGTAATTCGGCTTCAAATAGATCGCGCAGCGCAGGATCGAGGTTAACGTAAAACTTCACCAGCGCTTTACCAACTTCAGAAAGTTTATATTCATCAGCAAGTTCATCTACAATTGTTTCAGGAGCTTCCATAAACATTTCACCTGAACCATCTCTGAGCCAAAAATAGTTAACGTTCCAAGTTCTACATATTGCTTTCATCATTTGCTCAGTTAAATTGCGATTGCCACTTTCTATATTGGAAATAGCGACTTTGGTAACGCCTAACTCACCGCCGAATTTTTCTAGGGTTAACCCTAGTTTTTTTCTTAATAATTTAACTCGCTCGTTCATTTTTGATACCTCCCATAAAAAGAATAGCACTAACGAAAGATAAAGGCAATTGCAAAAGTTATCAAAGATAACAAAAATTATTGACAAGTAATTCATAGATTACTATAATGTAATCAAAGATAACAAGGAGGTGAACATCAAATGACAGTACAAATCGAAAAGACCAAGGCTCAGGCTGAAGAATTTGCAAAAAACACCGCATCACAGATTCCGACCGACATTCCAAAGCTGCTTGAAGCGATGTCAAATTTTATGGCTGCATGTGCTGCACAGTCATCAGAAAAAAGAAAGGAGAAGTAAACTCTTACTCTGGTGAAAGGGGAAAACATGACAGAAGAAAAGATCATTCGTCTGAAAAAAGACTCAGAAATGACAACCGAAGAATTGCTCAAAAAGCCATTCTTGAGGTCAAAACACGTTGAAAGAATTCTGGATGTTTCAAACGCTACGGCTTGCTCGATCATAAGGAATTTGAAAAAAGTTTACGACGTTGATCCTAACAAGCTGCCAGTCGTATCCAGTATTCCGACGGAGTGCTTCGTCGATTATTACGGTATAGGGAAAAGAAGATATACCGGGAAAGGAAAATGAAATGACGATCAGTAAAGCGTATGCTGATTATTTAAAAGAAAGATTCAATTCTTTGATGAATTTGCTTAAAAAATTGGAGAGTTTAAACTCCGATCTTCTTGCGGAAGTCACGATTGAAAAAGACATAGTTAGAATCTTGGCTAGAAGTAAATCTGATCCAAGTTGTCAATGCTATCTATGCACCATTTTCGCTTGTGATGGAGCTTATTTTAACAATGAAATATCCAGAGCACAAGAACTGGTTGACTTGTTGATTAATTTGAACCGTTATTATCACGTTCGCAAAGCTGTCCTCGGAAAGTTGGTGGATCGATGAAAAAGCTGCGTAGTTTGATGACTACAGCGATGTGCTTAACCCTGATCTCAGCTTATCCAATAAGCAATCGCTCAATGGCAGAAACTGAGTATTCGATGTCACCGCGAGCTATCTACATTGCCGACTTACCAAGTACCGATCCTGCCTATACCGCTGACTTTGTGGTCAGCTACCATCCCTTTCCGGGGACAGGTAAACGATTTGAGGATCGCACAGGTATCCCGACGGAAGTCTTTGATCAAATGGCTGAGGATGCTGGCATATCCTCCGCCTACGCCGCCGCGCGGTTTGCGTTAGAAACCGGATGGGGCAAATCTGATCTGTGGATCAATTATAACAATCCCGCAGGCATTAAATGTGGCCAACGATATTGCCGCTACGCAACGCCCAGAGATGGCCTTACAGCCATGTTTAACCTGATGGCTGATTACTACACCAACGGACTTACAACCGTCGTTCAGCAGTCTGAACGTTGGTCTGCAAGCGATGACACAGAAACGATATTAGAAATCATGGAGGGCTTTAGAGATGAATAAACAGCGCCGCACCACACTTAATCAAATCAACGACTTGATCACAAGCGTCTACGAAGACCTGGAAAGCTGCAAAGATCAGGAAGAAGAATATCGGGATAACATGCCGGAAAATCTTCAGGGCAGCGAACGCTATGAAAAAGCGGATGACGCTGTGAACATGTTGGAGGAAGCCTTAGAATCCTTGCAACAAGCAATGGACAACATCCAGGAGGTGATTGAGGAATGAATAATATGATCTGCCGCAAGCTGCGCAGCCGGAAAGGCAAAAAATATTTCTATTGCGCCAAGCAGCGCATAGAAATTCCGCTGGAAGAAGCCGGAACGGTGTGCGCTGGTTGTCCATTGAGAGAGTACAGGCAACAGACCCCGCTGCGCAAAACGCCGTCCAGCGCGCGCGCAAAGGCCGTCAGCATCAGCTCTAAAGTCAAGAAGATTGTCTATGATCGCGATCATGGCACTTGCATCTTCTGCGGCGCTCCTGGACTTCCGGAAATGCACGTGGTGCCGCGATCCAAAGGTGGACTTGGTGTTGCAAACAATATCGTCTGTGCATGCCGTGAGTGCCACAGACGAGCGGATCAGACAAGCGATCGAGCGGACATGATTCGCTTTGCGATCAGTTACTTAAAATTCTACGATCCAGATTGGACAGAAGAGTCGGTGATTTATCGGAAAGGGGAAACGCCATGCCAAAGCAAGAACCTGTCAGCGCTCAAATTGATTTAGAAGACAAAACGAATAAGATCGTTAAAAAGGTCTTCGACATCATGAAAAAGGAAAGTTTGTCAATCAGCGAGTACAAAGCGGTGATCAACAAGTTAAATAAAGCAGTTTATGGCAACGCAAAGATAGGAGGGTGACCTATGCCCAGTAGAATTATAAAAGAAAGCATTTGCACAAGCGAAACGCTCGCGGCACTAAGCGCCGAAGCGGAGCGCTTGTTTTATCGGATTATCGTTAAATGCGATGATTACGGTTGCTATTATGGCAGCCGTCAAATCATTAAAAATACCTGCTTTCCGCTGATTGCGGCGAACATCAGCAACGAAGAATTTTACAACAATATCGGAGAGTTGGAAGCAGCGGGTCTGATTGAGTTTTACACAGTTAAGGATCGGGAGTATTTGCGCGTTGTAACATGGGCTAATCATCAACAGATTCGCAGCAAAAAACCTAAATTTCCGCAGCCGATCACGGACGTTTATCCGGACAAAAAACCGGAAGCACAACAAGAAGAAATCATAAAAAAACAAAATCAAGAAGATGAAGCCAGAAGAAATCAAGTGAATGAAGAAAACAATCATTTGAAATCAGATGAAATCAATGAAAGTTTGTGCGGTGATCGGACGGAAATAACAAATAAAGAGTTGAAATCAGATGAAATCAACGGATTACAAAAGTCACCGGAATTCGGAATTCGTAATTCGAAATGCGGAATTCGAAATGCGGAATTCGAAATTCGATACGTGTTCTTCGGAGAACAGATGTCCGGCCGGACGATTGAAGAATTTGTCAGAGATGTGATTTTCTATCTCAACTTCAAGGCAAAGAAGAATTTCTCGCCAACTGATCCCGTTTGCACGCAATATGCACAGGAACGATTACAAGAAGGTTTCGATCCACAAGACTTTTTTACAATCGTCAAGAAAAAAGTCGCTGAGTGGGAAAACTCGAACACTATGAATCGCTATCTCCAACCATCAACGTTATTCAGCGCCAAGAATTTCAGAAATTACCGAGATCAGCAAATTCGCGTGGATGAACTGCCAGCCTACATGGAGCGTGAGAAAGCAGGATTGCCACCTCTTGAAGAGGAGGAACAGTCATGACAAGCAAGAAATATAAATTGCCTTGTGATTTATGTGGCGAATGGCATGTGTGTAAAACGTATCAAGGCAAACTGGTGCTATGCAACGAATGCGCCATGAAGTTAACGCAAGACCTTGTAGACGATCACTATGATCCAGAGGATGGCGTTGTGGTTATGCGATTTAACTTTGAACGCATTGATCCGAATGAAGTATATGAGCAGCGGTACAAGGACTGCGAGGATCGTAATCCTGCGATCCTGACTAAAATGCGCGAAGGGTATAGGACAGTCGAGAGCCTAAGTAAAGTCCTTCAGTGGCCGACACAGTCGGTACAGGACGCAATCAAGGACATGGTCAATAACAATGTCGCCTATTATGACGGCGCGTATTTTTGGCCGGTGATGCCGTTTTGAAAAAAAACGATCTCGCAGAACGGCTCGACGAATTTTTAACGGCGGTACGGAGTGAGGATGAACTGACCAAAAGAACGTTAGACAAGTATCGCCGTGACATCCAAAAGCTGATTGATTATCTCGATCCGGCCGATGAGCTGACCAAGACAAAAATGCTGGATTATCGGGATTATCTCGTGGCGTCAGGCTACGAAAAATCGTCGATCAACAGCTTTGTGGTCGTTGCCAACAAATATCTGTGCTGGCTCGGAAGCCCTGATCTGTGTGTCGGGCAGCTCAAGATACAATCCACATCGTTTGACGATGCGATCAGTCCTGTCGACTATGAGCGGCTGCTTCGGCGTGCGAAGCTTATCGGGCAGCAGGACACCTATATGGCGATGAAAATTTTCGGGAATACAGGCATCCGAATATCGGAGCTGCGATATTTTACCGTTGAAAATTTGGAACGCTGCACTAATCACAACAAAGCGATCCGGGTGACCAATAAGGGTAAAACCCGCGACGTGCCGATCCGGCAGGAGCTATTTCGAGAGTTAAAAGCGTACTGTCGGAAAAATAAAATCATGTCGGGCCCGATCATCTATAACCCTGACACTGGCAAGATGTACGCTGACTCGACGATTTGGCGCCGGATTCAGAAGCTGGCCGGGATGGCTAAGGTGTCGCTGGATTCCGCTCATCCGCACGCCTTCAGGCACATGTTCGCGAAACAATACCTGGCTGCGGGTGGCAATTATTTTGACCTTAAGACGATCTTGGGGCATAGCAAACTGGACACAACACAGATTTATGCACAGAGTACGCTGCTTGAGCAGCGGAAAGCGATAGAGAGGATGAAATACTGATGGCTTCATCGGCATATACGATAAAAAAAGAGCAGTATGAAAAGAATATCAAACTTGTTTATGAGTATGAAAGAGAGCGAGGAATGAATCATGCAGAATTCGCCAGAATGTGCGGAATTAACTACAATACATTCGCGCAAATTGCATCGGGACGGTTTAACGGTACGATTTTGACATGGCGAAAAGTAAAGGCTGCTGTGAATCTGCCAGTTGAATATGATCAAAAAATATGTGACTGCATTCCTCCAAAAATGAGTAAAAACGAAATATTTTTAAATGAATATGTTATTTCCCACCTCGCGAAATTTGGAAATGTGTATATGAATCCGATGAGAGTGAAACAGTTAGGCGGCAAGAAAAAAGTAACAGATGTAATGAAAGCTTACGGGTTTAACTGCCATTTCAGAAATGAAAGCGAAGGGAAGGGCTTTATCTTGGAGATAGTCAAATAATGAAAATCGAATTATACAACGATCACTTTGAGAACGCTAAACGGTATCAAATACCGCGGGCGCAGCTGATCATCGCGGATATACCGTACAACATCGGAATCAACGCCTACGGAAGCCGGTCTGATTGGTATATCGGCGGCGACAACAAGAACGGCGAAAGCGATAAGGCGGGAAAGGAATTCTTTGACACGGATAAGGATTTCAAGATTTATAACTTCTTCCAGTTCTGCACGCGGCTTCTCAGGCCGGAGCCGAAGGAAAGAGGAAAAGCGCCGTGCATGATTGTCTTCTGCAGCTGGCAGCAACTGAACGAGATCACAGATTATGCCAAACAGTTTGGCTTCAATCACACACAACCTCTGTTCTTCATTAAGAAATCATCTTCGCAGGTACTGAAAGCCAACATGCGAATCTGTGGTGCAACGGAAACAGCGCTTGTCTTGTATCGTGACAAACTTCCAAAATTCAACAACGGCGGGAAGATGGTTCTTGATTGGTTTGAATGGGATAAGTCGGGTAAATATCCGAAAATTCATCCAACGCAGAAACCAATACCGGTTTTGAAAAGGCTGATTGAGATTTACACCGATCCGGGCGATGTTGTAATCGATCCGGTGGCCGGAAGCGGAAGCACATTAAGAGCGTGCGCTGAACTAAATCGTAATTGCTATGGGTTTGAGATCAAGAAAGAATTTTACAGAGCGGCTAAAGAGAAAATGTTATCGGATGTACCGGTATGCTTAGATTTGTGAGGAAAATGAAAAATGATCAAATTTAAGAAATCAGAAAAAATTGCAGCAAAAGATCGAACGGTCTTCTGCGGGTGGGAAAAGAAAATGATTCTGCCATTGACAGCAGCGAAAAGAATTGCAGAGAATAACGGAATTGATCCGGAATTGATAAACATTGACGAGTTTGAAGAAACGGCAGCTCGTCTTGGATATTGGAGAAAATAAAGCAAAACGATGATTTACAACATTTGAAGTCCTAAAAAGGGCTGGGGAAGGTGATAATGCAATGAACATTAAACAAGAAGCTGAGCTTTTTTATAAAGCGGTAACAAGGGTGTCGAATAGAGTGGACAAAGCGGATGATTTAACTGCTATTATCGCTCGCCTTGAAATTGATCTCGAAAAACTTGAACGTGAAAATCTCGGATTACGCCAGCAAAATGATAATTTAAAAAGAAAGGACGAAGCACATTACAGAGCGGTGTACGGTGGAAAAGAATGAAAAATAAAGAAAAGTTTGCGGAGCAGATTAAAATACTATGTTGCCAATGTTATATCAAAGAATACAATGCATATTGCGATGGAGATTGCAGTGGTTGCCTTGGAAGATTTTTGAAATGGCTTGATGAAGAAGCAAAGCCAGAAAAGAAACAATTCAGTAACAATGAACTTGCGATCATGAAATCAATTAGCATAAATTATAATTTCATTGCAAGGGATTGTGATGGCGATTTATATGTATATAACTCAATGCCAAGCAAAGATAATAATCATTGTGTATGGTGTGGTTCTGCCAATTTAGGATTTTACATGTTTAACAGTTTATTTAATTTAATAAATTGGGATGATGATGAACCCGTAAAAATTGACGATTATGTGGAAAGGAAAGGGAAAAAATGAAAATTAACTATGAAAAACTTCTGGAAGCCTTCGGCGTTGATGAAGGAGAAGAATTCTTGCTTACAAATAATGCATGTAAGGATAAATTCAAATTTGAAGGCGGTAAATTACTATGGTTCGATAAATTATTTAATGGTTGGCAAGAATCTGAGATTATTGAGGTTAATATTAATGAATTATTCATGTATGAAATCGAAAAATTACCGTGGAAACCAAAAGACGGTGAAACTGCATGGTGGGTCTGCGATTATGGTGATTGTGTTTATCCTTTTGTATTTAGTTTCAGTTATTCATACTGTGTAGCTTTATTAAAATGTGGCTGGCTTTTCCGCACAAAGGAAGAAGCCGAAGCGAACAGAGAACAGGTTCTAAAAGAAATGAAAGAGGTACTTAGATAATGAATGTTAAACATGATCTTGAGGTATTAATCGAAAAATATAAAGATAAAAATTTTTTTACCTTTGAAGTAAATTTCGTAAATATGGCGAAAGATTGCTTGCGTGAAATCAATAGGCTGGAACGTGAAAATATAGAATTACGCAAGCAATTAAAAGAACACTTTGACAATCCTCCATTAAAATTTAAAGAACTAAAGAAAAACATGTGGATATGGGATAACAAAAACAAATGCTGGCTATATCTATTTAAGCCTTTAGACTGGGAACCAATAAAAGGATTAAGATACGCTGAAAGAATTATTGAACATTCTGCTGAAGGATATTACATGGATTTTGAAAAAGGTCGTTTTTACAGAAATCAGGTAGAAGAATGAATAAATTAACTATTGAAGAATTTAACGAACTACAAAAAAATATAAAAATAAGAGATTTAACACAGAAAATATGGAATGATTTATTCTTTCTTAAGCATTTATTAGAACGTAAACGATCTGATAAGTTATCAAAATCTATGAAGATGATAAGCGAAATTGAAGATGAATCAGTTGACAAAATAAGAAAATTTATAGAATTGAGGGATAAACTGTGATTTATAAAAAGAATATAACCATAGAAGAATGCGAAAACGCAGTTGATGAAATTTGCCAACTTTGCCATAAAAATCATATTAGCAAATACGGAAAAGAAGCGCTTGGCTGTGCGTTTCAGTCTTTTGATAATACCTATTGTGATAAAGTTCTTATTTTTAAGTCATTGATAAAAGAACACTTTGACAACCCGCCATTAAAACTTGATGAAATTGAACTTGGGATGTGGGTGTGGGATAAGAAGTACAACGCGTACCGTCTAATTGCTGATTTCGAATTTGAATTTGAGTCTGGAAGATTCTATAAAAGGCAGGTTGAAGAATGAAATTACCACGTTGTTATAAACATTGCAGGAACTGTGCGTTCTCGTACACGGAACGGGGTGACACATTTTGCAATCTAAAACATAAGTTTATCTGGTGCAAACGATTTTGTGCTTTGCTATGTGGCTACTTTGTGAGCATTTGGAGGTCGAATATTACGCATGAAAGCTAGAAATTTATTAGTCAGTATCTTTCCACGAGCTGTTGATAATAAATCTCCGGGAGGTTGTGATGGATGTCCGTGGCAATATAATATAGCCGTAAAAGATTTATGTAAGACAGAATTAAGAGAAGGCAAAACAATTGATCAAATTTGCCGCTTATGTTGGGATCAGGAAGTCCTTGAAAAAACCAAAAAGTATCCAGCGGAAGAAAGCGATCAGTTGTCCTTATTCAGAAAGCGTTAAATGATGATTGAGTACATGCAAGATAATATATCACTAATATTGCAAGGTTAAAGGAGGGATATCCAATGCAACAATGGCTTAAAACACGGAAGCGATTGATCCGTGAGATCGATCTGCTCACAAATGAAAATGAAAAGGCGGCTAAAGCATTGCATGAAAAAACAGCGACGATCTGTGCATTACTTCGAGCTATGCGCAGGTTGGATTTTGATTTGGAAAAAGAAGAATCGAAAAACACAGAGCTACAAGGAAAAATCAAAGAACTTGAAAAAGAAATTGCTGAGCGAGATTTTATGGAAGGATTTATGGAAAACGATGTTTGATAAATACAAAAAATTTCTTTTTGAAGAAGAACATAAAGAAACGGAGTTTCATTCATACGATCGTTGGTGGTTTGTGTTTCCAAACAATTATGGGGCATCCGTAATTAGATATAAAGGTGCTTCAGGGGCTGGCTACAATAAAAATCTACCCTACGATTTAGCCACACTATATAAGTATGATGACGATATCGAAATAACCTATGATACTCCTGTGACTAAGAACACAATAAGGTATTTGGATGAAGCAGGCGTAGGAAAATATCTTGAAATAATCAAGAAACTAAGAAAGGACGGTACAATGAAATCAAAAACAAAAAAGAATAATGTAGATGAGATTGAACAGCTTAAACGTAACCTTTACAGTTATGAGTTTTTCAAGAGAAAAATTAAAATATCGTACACCAATAAAATAGTGGACATCATGTGTGAACTTGAAGGCTTATGCCAAAAACATCAAGACAATAAAGGTGGAAGGGCGTCGACAAGAGCGTACCATGATAAGAAAAATGCTCTAATCACGGAAAAAGAAAAAATTGAAAAAGATATGATCGACAGTGTAGCTTACAAAATTACAAGTCAGATTGATAACGTATTACAGAAATTATCGGATTCTGACAAAGAACTAATTAGAGAAAAATTTTTTTACGAGAAATCGTACAGCGATATTGCAAAAGAATTGTTTATTTCAAAATCTGTTGTCATTGATCGTGTAGATTCAGTTCTTCGCAAAATGGTTAAAATAATAAAAAGCCTTTGATTCAAGGCTTTTTTTGTTGTTAATTAAGTTCTTCGTGCAGCCAAACTACAATTGCTATTTTTTCTAATTCTACTTGATCACGTATGTTGGGCGGTACATAATCGGCCACTTTGTATTCTTCGCTTAAAAATTCAATTCCGTAAGGATGATTTAAAATCATATCATCACGAATTAGTTTCTCAGCTTCTTCTTGGTTTTTGCATCTACCAAAAACTCAAGCTCATGTTCCGGTGATATTACGCCCTGAGAATCGGTGTATTGATAATCAATTTTTGCAAAAAACATTTCAATTCCCTTCTGTTAACTGGATGTGCTTCTTAATATTAATTCTTTTACATTGGGTATTTCACGATCTCCGATTAAATCTGCATAATATTCGATTGACTTATCTATGAGTTCTACAATGTCTTCTTCAATCCCTTCTCCTGTGTCTGACAAACACAAAAGAAATGGAAATAAAGCTGTTGGATCAAACATCAAATAGTAAAATGCCCATGGGACTGCGACTATAAGCTGCTTCGCGTATAGCCGGCACTCTTTGATTTCATATACTTCGCGAGGGTCATTGTCATAACCCTCGAAGAACAGAACTACTGTTCCTTTTCCTCTTTTCCCTGTCCTCTCAAGGTTTTTAAAATTCTCTATCATTCGCTTTAGATCACAATTGACAACCTCTTTTTTCGAAATCGGCAATAGATATATGTCATCCTGCCGTACTTTGTCAGAGTTTATATAATTCAGAGTATATGACATTTTCATAACGATTTCCTCCTAATATCGTCAATCAGAGTACGAAGTGTGCCGATAGTTACCCATTCATTTTCTTTTTTTTCCATGAAATTTGAAATGGATATATTGGAATATCCAAGCTCTTTTGCTTCGCTGTATATCAATGCCTGATCGAGGGTGAAGGAAAGATACTTTAATATCCCTCTGTATTCATCCTTTTCCCTATCAGATTCAGGGTTGAGGTTTGATTCATACGGACTATATGCAGTCCATAGGATTTTTTTGAATTCTTCATCCTTACCATGCATCTCTTCTTCGTTAATGTCGAAAAGAAGATAAGCTTCATCAAAGCTGTTTGGATAAAGAAGAAATATTTCCTTAAACATATTTTCAGTTAAGACGACATTTCCGCAGTCTTCTTTTTTTTCGACAAACGACATCATAAGTTCTTCTTTTTTTGCGTTGAATTTTTCTTCTGTCCAATCATTTATTTGGATTGGATATGGTTCAGGTTGATAATTAATAGGTCTTTGCTGTAAAGCCCGAATGATTTTTCCGCACACTTCTTCCGAAAGACGTGTATCTTCACCTGCCATATAGGCGTAATAATTAGACGAAGATATACCTAAGTCTGTAAGTAACGGCTTCATTGCGACGTACTTGCTGTAAATTTTCATAAGATTTCTTTGATAACTCATGATCGTTCACTCCTTTTTATTTCCTATTATCATATTACACTATTATGGGTGTAATGTCAATGATTATTACACTAAAAATAGTGTAGATTGAAAAAGAAAGTAAAAAAATAAATTCCGACCGCGGTCGGTAGGATTTATGTGCTATTATGTTAATGTGGTCTTGATGGGTAGGCCACACAAAAACGATAAATCTTTCGTTTGTTAGCAGCGTTTCCCCTGACGCTGCACCCCTTAAAGCATGCCAATCCCGGGCATGCTTTTCTTTTACCCAAAAGGAGGAAATAATGATGAAATGTCCAAAATGCAGAAAAGACATGCAACGGAAAACAGAAGATGGCAAGGTCTTTTGGTATGAATGCCGCTGCGGGAACACGATCGGAAAGGCTGGTGACGAAAATGCCGGAAGAAAAGAAAATGAAAGCTCCAGCAAAGAAGAAATCAGCTAAAAAAAGTGAAGAAATAAGGAAACTGAAAAAGAAAACTGGAAGGCCAAGAAAGAAGGCACCTGTCGGAAGGCCTTTAAAATACGAAAGTCCCGAAGCCTTACAAGCGGCGATGAACAATTATTTTGATACGGCTGAAGCAAATGGAAAACCGTTTAAAATAACCGATATGTGCATTTACATAGGTTTTACAAAAGACATGTTGAAGGATTACGAAAACCGCGAAGAATTTTCATACTCGGTCAAAATGGCAAAGTTAAGAGTAGAATCACAGTATGAAGATCGCTTAATTGAGCGTGGAAATTCAGGGGATATTTTCGGAATCAAAAACTTCGGCTGGACAGACCGGATCGAAACTGTGAATAAGACTTCCATGGAAATTACAGGCTCTGTTGAATCTTTTTTACAATCAGATAAAGAGGGTATAAAAATGTGATATCAGCACACGATTATATAGAAAAATTTCTTAAAATAAAAACAAAGAAAGGTACATTAGAACCGCTGAAGCTGAATCCTGCGCAGGAGAAATATTATGCTGCGATTAAGCGGGATTTTCAGGCAGGTAAGCCAATGCGCTATATTATCTTAAAGGCTCGTCAGATGGGCTTTAGCACACTGACAGAAGCCTTTTTATTTTATTTGACTGCAAATCAGCATTACACGGGATCGCTGATCATAGCGCATATAACAGAGTCTACGACCAATCTGTACGGCATGTTCAAAACGTTTTTAGATAACATACCGGTTCAGATCAGACCCATGACGCGCAATCAAAATGCACGGGAAATTACATTTGAAAATCCGACGCAAGACCCAATTGAGAAACTACAAAATCCGGGACTTGGCAGCTATATTAAGGTGTCGACTGCTGGATCGGACGGCGTAGGGCGTGGCTCGACGATACGAAACGTGCATATATCCGAATACGCCTTCTGGCCTGCCAACACAAAAAAAGAAGTGCTGACAGGAATCTTGCAGGCTGTGCCGAATGAGCCGAAGACCTTTGTTGCGATTGAGTCGACGGCGAATGGCTTTGACCATTTTAAAGAGTTATGGGATCAGGCAGTAGCGGGAGAGTCAGGCTTTACTCCACTTTTCTTCCCGTGGTTTGATATGCCGGAATATTCGATGCCTTATGACGGATTTACGTTGACGGACGAAGAAAAGCAGCTGCAAGCCGCTTATAACCTGACTCTGGATCAGCTGACCTGGCGGCGCTGGTGCATCAAGACAAACTGCTCTGGCGATGTCGATTTATTTCGGCAGGAATATCCATCCTGCCCAGAAGAAGCTTTCCTGATGACTGGACGCCCAGTATTTGATAACACAAAGGTCATGGCGCGCATCCGCGAATTGACAGATCGCAAACCCGAGAGGACCGGAAGATTTGAGTATAAGACCTATATCAATCCTCGCTTCGGCGAGCTGATTGACGATAGCAGCATTAAATTTGTCGGCGATCCACGCGGTGAGATCGCAATCTATCAATCGCCGATCTCGCTTTGCCCTTATGTGCTTGGCGGTGATACGGCAGGCGACGGATCAGACTACTTTACGGGGCACGTTCTTGACAACACGACAGGCGCACAGGTAGCGCGATATCGCGAGCAGAAGACGGATGAGGGTTTATATACAGCTCAGATGTATTGCCTTGGTAAGTGGTATAACACAGCCCTTATTGGATTAGAGGTCAACTTTAGCACCTACCCGGTTAAAGAGCTTCAGCGGTTGCGATATCCTAAACAATACGTCAGAGAGTCTGTTGACAAGATCACCAAGGACTACGCCGATAAGTACGGCTTTAATACCAACAGCGCCACGCGCCCGGTCATCGTGGCCAACCTTGTGACGATCATGAGAGAGTCGCCGGAGCTGGTCAACGACCTGGACACGCTGCGCGAAATGCTGGTCTTTGTCAAAAACGACAAAGGCCGCCCGGAAGCAGCTGAAGGGGAACACGACGATCTGGTTATGGGGTTAGCAATCGCCCATCAGATCAGGTCACAACAAAAAATGGTTTACGAAAAACCAAAAGAAGAAAAAGAAAGGAGAACAGGGAGCTATGACAGCTTCCTGAATTTTGGAAGGAATGGTTAATTTTCTATTAGCGGTATTGATCGCACTGATTTTTGTTTTTTTGCTTTTTCTGGCGATCATTGCTTTATGTGTTACGGTAATCGTCCGGGATGATCGTCGTGAGCGGAAGAAAATATCAGCTGGAAGCGAAAGACCTAAAACAAAACTGTCACCTGATGAACGAGTGAAGGTGAAGCAGTTTGAAAATCTTATGAAGTTCGACGGCACGAAGCAGCCGCCGATCCGGAAGGAGAATGAATGAAGATCAGTAAAGACCCAAAGGGGATTAAGCGAGAGTACGATGACGCTGTCAGCTTTAACACCAAAATAGAGTTATATGACAACGTCAAAAAGAATCACAATTTCTACATTGGAAAACAGTGGGAAGGCGTGTATGCACCTGATTTGGACAAACCAGTGATGAACTTTATCAAGCGTGTTATCGGCTATCAGATTGCTATGCTGGTTTCGGATGATATTGGCGTATCGATCACGCCGTTCAACGAGGATGATCAGAATCAGCAGGCACTGTCCAAAGTGATCGCAAAAGAGATCGACCGCGCCTTGGAAAAGAGCAAATTCAAGGCAAAGACCCGGAAGATTCTGAAAGAAGCAGCAATCACAGGCGACGGCTGCTTTTACTTTTGGTTTGATCCGAGCGCAGAAACTGGGCAGAAAGTGAAAGGCATTATCCAAGTCGATCAGATCGACGCTGTCAATATTATGTTCGGCAATCCGTATTCAACTGAAGTTCAGGCGCAACCCTACATTCTGATCAGCCAACGCCGCAGCATCGAATCAGTCAAGTTGGAAGCCGAAGAAAATGGGCTGAATGCTGAACAGATCGACAGTATCAAGCCAGACAATGACAGCACGCAGGTAAATGATGACGACACTGATAAACTCTGTACAGTCATCATCAAGCTGTATAAAGAAAACAAAACAGTGGAAGAAGCCGATGAATATACCGGGCTTCCGATAAAAAAAGAAGTCAAAGCTGTAAAGTTCCTGAAAACGGTCGGTGACATCATCCTAAAAGAAGAAGTCGACACTGGGATGACATTGTACCCGATCGCCTATATGAACTGGGAGGAGCAAAAGAATTGCTATCACGGACAGTCACCGATAACAGGGCTGATCCCAAACCAAATCTTTGTTAATAAGCTGTTTGCAATGTGTATGGTCTTTGTCATAAACAATGGCTTCCCTAAGCTGCTTTATGATTCTGGCAAAGTTGCTGAGATCACAAATGCAGTTAATGACGCAATCGCAATCGAACGGATGGACTTGGCTGGCGATTTGCTCAGATACACGCAAACGCCAGATTTCAGCAATCAAATCCTTCAGCTGATCGACACCTGCATCAATTATACCCGCGACTTTATGGGCGCTTCAGACGCAGCGCTGGGTAATGTTAAGCCTGACAATACATCAGCAATCATTGCGACACAACAGGCAACAGCGATTCCGCTCGAAAATCAGCGGCTGAACTTTTTTGATTTTGTCGAGGATAGTGTTCGGATCATGGTGGACATGATGGCAGCCTATTACGGCACCCGTCAGGCAAAAATTGAAAGCGAAGATGATATGCAAGGCGGCATTATTGATCTTGACTTTTCGGCGCTGCGCGAAATGAACTATGACCTGAACGTAGATATCGGAACAAGCAGTTATTGGTCGGAGTTGGTTCAGGCTCAGACGATGGACAATCTATTAACCAAAGGCGTAATTCAGGACGCAGTGACATATCTGGAAAATATCCCGGATCACATGGTTAAAAATAAGCAAAAACTGATCGACAGCATTAAAAAGAAGCAGATCGAACAGGAACAGCAAGCCCAAGCAATGGCCTTGGCGCAAGCCGGAATTGATCCGGAAGCAATGCAGCAGTCACCAGCTGACGCTGGACTGATATAAAAAGGAGAGAAAAGAAAATGAAGTACATTCACATTGAAATTGTTGAAGCAGAACCAACAAAAGCCAGCCATAGCACAGAGAAGATTACTGAAGGAGAAAAAGGAATGCTGGTAACCTGCAAGTCTGGGTATAAGCATTTTGTGCCTAAAAAGGTGTTTGACCGTCGTTACCTGCCGATTATCCCAAATCCCAAGCTGACAAAATCAGATGTATCAGTAAGTCAGGACATGGTCGACCGGTTTATTTCTGATGTCGATCCGACAACGTTGAGAGGTAAGACAACGCTTGTACGATGCCGTTTAGTTAATGGCTTTGAAATCAATGAAACCTCAACCTGCGTTGATAAGAGCAACTATGACCAAAGTGTTGGCTGCTCCGTTTGCATGGAGCGGATCGGCAATAAAATCTGGGAGTACCTCGGATTTTTACTGGCGACAGCGGATCATGGATTTGAACGTCCGATGATGTCACCAGAAGTCAGCGAAATTGAGGAATAACACATGCGCGAGCGATCGCGCTTTTTATATGGACTTTTAGCTTAATTGGTAGAGCAATCGCCCCATAAGCGACAGGTTGCAGGTTCAAGCCCTGCAAAGTCCACCATTTATCAATGCGCGAAGCGCAAGAAAGGAGAACCCAATGTTTGAGGAAACCAATCAGACAATGGACACCACAGCAACGCCGGAAGACACCCATTCCGACATCGATTTAGACGATCTCTTTGATTTAGATGACGATGAGGGAAACCAACTTACGGAGGAAGAATCAAGCGAGGACGAAACCCAACAGCAGCCGGAAGATACCGAAACTCAGAAGCCAGAAACCAATGCAGAAAATCAAAAGAAACCCATTTTGACCGTGAAGCACTTGGGAGTAGAAAAGGAACTGAGCGAGGAAGAAGCCCGGGCATTAGCACAGAAAGGCATGGACTATGACCATCTGCGTCAGCAATACGACGGACTAAAGAATTCCGAAGAACTGACCATGCTGGATCAGATGGCGGCAGAGATGGGCATGGATCGTGCCGGTTATATCAAGGCACTTTCCCAGTTTAACCAGAATCAGGCGACAGCTCAGTATGTGGAGGAACTAAAAAAGCAGTACCCGAACACAGACGAAGCCGTGTTGCAGGAGCTGGCTAAGACGCAGCTAACGCAGCGTCAGGAACAGGAAAAGCAAGCCAAACTAACCCAACAGCAGCAGGCAGAGAAGGCACAAAAAGAAGCTTTTGCGGCTCAGTACCAGGCATTTGTCAGTGAGTACCCAGACGTCGATCCTACGAAATTGCCGGATGACGTTATGCAGTCAATGGCGGCAGGGGAAACGATGCTGAGCGCTTATAGAGCCTATGAGCTAAAAAAACTGAAGGCTGATTATGCTGCACTGATCAAAAACAAAGACAACAGTCAAAAAGCGTTGGGCAACGTCAAGGGTAAACCGCAAGACGACGAGGACGCTTTTTTACTTGGCTTTGATAGCTAAAAAAGGAGGAATAAAAAATGGCTATCTTTTTAAGAGAGAAATGGGCAAATAAGGTCGCGGAAACATGGACACGCAGATCAATCTTTGCGGACAAGGCATCATCCGATTATAACTTTGATGGAGTTAAGGATATCTTAATTTCCAGCATTCGCACGCAGTCTTTGAACGATTACGATCGCAATGGTGGCATGAGCCGCTATGGTACGCCGAAAGAAGTGCAGGACGCAGCGCAGCGCTTAACCATGCGCACAGATAAGTCGTTCAGCATGACGATTGACAAAGGTAATAACACAGAGCAGGACATGATCAAAAATGCTGGCAAGGTAGTGCGTAGAGAACTGGAAGAACAGGTTATCCCTTACTTTGACCAGTTAGTCGGTCATGCCTGGGCGACGGGAGCTGGAAAGATCGTAGGCGTAGCCAACGCACTGACGAAGTCGACATTTATCGGCGAGATCAACAAGGCAAAAAGCCACTTTGTTAACAACCATATTCCGTTTAACAATGTCTATCTGTACATCCCAACCTCAATGATGTCCATTTTGGTAACTTGCCCTGAGTTCTTAAACTTGGAAAAGCTGGGAACAAAAGTGCTTGTTAACGGTATGGTTGGCAAGCTGTCAAACTTCCCGATCATTGAAGTTGCCGATCAAGATTTACCGGAAGGCGTGCAGTTCATGATCGCCAAAAAGGAATGCCTGCTGTTTCCGAAAAAAATCTGGGACACAAACATTCATCAGAACCCTCCGGGCATCAGCGGCCACCTGATGGAAGGCCGTTTCATCGGTGATGGCTTTGTTATTGGCGAGAAGGCGCTGGGCGTTTACACCTGCGTACTGGCTTCTAAGATGGCGACTGCTCCGACGATCGCAGCAGCAACTGGCACAATCACGACAAATAACTTTACAGTCAAATATACAGACGATGATTCTGACCCGCGCTATTCTGCGTCAGCTAAAATCTACACGGCGCCGCTGGGCGATGTCACGAAAAAGACGATCAAATTCTATGCCTACAAAGAGCGTAATGATAAGTATTACGATGGCTTTCCGTCGGATGTCGTCGTATCTGAAGCCACAGCATAAGAGGGGATTGATTTCCCCTCTTTCCACTTTTAAAGAGGTGAGAGTATGACAGTTCAAGAATTATATAAATTGACTAAAAACCTCATGTTTGAAAAGCCGACCTCAAAGGACTATGACAATTACTACATGGATAACATCAACGTCCTGTTGTCGGAAAACTTCGATCTCAACAATCACGTCCGCGAGTTCCGTGGCAAAGAACCTTTACTGATCTGCCCAGTCGTAACGAGTAAAGAAGACGAGCTGCCTTATGAGGATGCTGTATGCCGTGAGGTGCTGCCTTATGGTTTAGCGGCTGCCTTTTTCATTGATGATGACCTCAGCAAATTTTCGATTTTTAATACCAAGTACACGAACGCCAAGATAACGGTAACTAAGTACATCCCACGCAAGATTAAGGATGTCTACTCATGATCCAGCAGCCGTCATTCAAACCGCAGTCGTATAAGACCTATGAGATTCCTAACCCCGGTTCAGGTGGCCTTAATATTCAGGATTTGGAGTACAACCTGACCAGCAATCAAAGCCCAGCCATGCTCAATCGTATGATGCGTAATGGCAGCTTTGGCAAGAGGTATGGACAGGAGTGGATCAGCGAGGCCTTCCCGGGTGAGATTTATGCTTTGGGATCGTATCGGGATAAGGTCATCATTCATGCTGGTACAAAAATTTGTGCTTATGATAAGTTAACGCGTGCAATCACAGAACTGTATGACGGGCTGACGGAGTCCGCCGGACAGTTTCTGAACTTCAACAAAAATATCTATTATTTGAACGGTCATGAATTTGTCGTTTATGACAACAAAGAGGTTAAACCTGTTGATCCGTTTATCCCGGATGTGGTTATCAACCGCACGCCGGCAGGCGATTACTCTGATCTCATTGATAACTATAACCGGCTGGGCAAAGGCTGGAAGAACACCTTCAATGGCGATGGCACGAGTAAAGAGTACAAGCTGACGCAGGATAAGCTGGACACTGATCCAGCGGTCAAGATAGAAATCGGCGGCAAAGAGGTCACTGAAGGCTTTACTGTAGATTACGAAGCCGGTAAAGTCACCTTTGCAACAGCGCCAGAGAAAGGACAGAACAACGTCGTAATCACAGCTTACAAAACGGAGCAGGAGTATATTGATTCCATCCTTAAGTGTAAGTTTATGACGGCCTACGGCGGAAGCAACAATAGTCGTATGTTTGTGGCTGGAAATGGTAACAGTATTTGCTACTATTCCGACGTTTTTGACGCTTCGTACTTCCCGGAAAATAACTACAATTCTCTGGGGAACGGCGAGCAGGACATCGTCGGCTTTGGCGAGCAGTATGACACGCTGATTGTCTTTAAACCGTCTGAAATGTTTACGCTTAAGTATGTCAATACCACTGATGGCAAAGCGCGCTTTGACAGCACGCTGCTTAACTCAAAGATGGGCTGTGACTGCCCTTATAGCATCCAGTATTTGGACAACAAACTGACCTGGCTGTCTACGGTTTACGGCGCTTGTACGCTCGTTTCGACGCTCATTGAAGGTGAACGAAATGTACAGGTGATCAGCCGTAATATCAATGGAGGATTCCGATCTCCCGGTTTATTGCAGGAGGTGGATTTACCAAAGGCCAGAACAGTGAATTTTGACGGAAAATACTGGGTAGCAATCAACGGAAAGGTTTATCTGTGGGATTACACGACAAGCCCATATAAGTACAGTGGCAATCCGGATTTCGATGCGCAGTCGCTGGCTTGGTTCTTGTTTGACAATTTCAGGGTCAATGACTGGGTTGTGGATGACAAAGACCTGTTTCACGCTCGCGGTAATAGGCTGGTTGGGCTGACTCCAAAATTTAATGATTTTGGTGATCCGATCAATAGCTATTACCAGACTCCGTTTATGCAATTCGGACTTTTTGATTATCTTAAAACCGTCAAAAAAATGTTTGTTATGGTTCGCGGCGATACGCCAACCCGAATCAAAATTCGATATATTACCGAGGACAGCCGGGACGGCGAGGAAGAAGTCGAGGACATCCAAGTTTACAGTCACATGTGGAGTAAGTTTGCGTGGTCATCTTTTGGCTGGACTGTAATCAATTTCGGAAAAACCTTCACCCGTAACTGTTCACTTAAAAAAATACAGCTTTTAAGCGTGTGGTTTGGAAATAACGAGTACAACCGGGATATGTCGATCTCAGCACTGAGATTTATGTACGTTCCTGTTAAAAAAATTAAATAGGAAGGAGGTACAGATGGAAAAATTAAAATTTAATCCGGAAGATGGCTTCTTAAATTCCGCAGAATATCCTGATCCTGAAAATGAAACGGAAGCCCGCGAGCAGATTTACAGTTTGCATAAGCAGACGAAAGAGTTTATCAATAATCTGATCGGAAATCTGGAAAATGGAGCGTCGTCGGATATGAACGGTGCTACTGAATCCAGAACAATGGTTAAACCTGACGGTACACCAGCGACCAGCATCGCAGATCAAATCGCCGCTTTAGACCGTAATCGCGTGATATCAGATGATATCCGATACTTACGCATGTCTGCGGACGGAAATCTGGAAAAATCGGATGATAACAAAGTTTGGACTGAGCTGCTGATGTCTACTCAAGTGGTGGATGAAACTGGAACTGTTTTCCCAAAGAGAAAAAAACTCCAGTTTTTAAATGCTGAAGTGAGTGATAATGGCCAGATGATCGTAGTCAAGACCTTTGGTTCTGGCGGCGGAGGATCAGGCGGATCAAGCTATGGTTACTATATTGAGGATGTCACAATCCCTAAATCTAAGTTCGTCAGTTCAGGCGACGTGATCAGCGCCCAGGTCAGGATTGTAGGACTAAAAGCGACAGATTTTGCTTCAGTCATCTTTGATCAGCCAGCGCTTAAGTATCAAGGCCATTGCGCGACGGAGGACGGCTATCTAAAGGTTGTCTTGGACAAAATCCCAACAGAGGATATTGCCATCAAAACAATCAAAATAGACCGTGTAGCGCCTTGGATGGACGGCGACACCAACAAAATTAATTTGATCAAGGGAACTGATTATAGCAAGGCCATCCAGATCACCGATGAGATCGGCAATGAGTATGTTCCTTCATCTTCGGATTCTTTAATCTTCAGGGTTACAGACGCAACCGGTGGCACAGTAATGAGCAAGTATTTAATCGGCGATCTGACGATCACCGCAGCGGAAACCGAGATGTTGGCTGTCGGAGATTATAACTACTCCGTAACGTTGGAAACAAACGGCAAGCGCTTTGTAATCATTGAGTCAACGATATCGGTAACCTCAGGAGGTAGCGTATGAACGAGAAACTAATTGGCCGCCTTGATTACACCGGGCTTAATATCAATACGCTGTCTAAGGCTTATTACAATTACGATTTCATGACCGCAGATTGGGAAGATGATCTGAATTATAAGCGCCTGATCCTGCCCGCTGAACTACACGGGCTGGGCACACAGGCGATTGTAAAGAGCATCGTATCAAGAGATGACGATAACAATCTGCACGACGTAATTGTCAGCTATGACATCATGATCAATGGAGATGTGATCATTTATTCGGAGCTGCCCTTTTCAGGCAGAATACAAGTGGAGGAGGCGGAAACATAGCTCAATCAACAATAAAGTTAGGCCAGCGATTTAAGGACTTTGTTAAGGCGATCGCGGATAACTTTACAGTTTTATACACCAACAAGGCGGATAAGACCGCGCTTACAAGTCACAATACAGCGGCAGATGCTCATGCGGATCGATTTAATCCGCTGGTTAGCGGAGTTAGCTATGCAGAAGGTACAGGCGTTTTTACTTTTACCAAGTTGGATGGAACAAAGATTACTGTTGATACAAAATTGGAAAAAGTAGTCACGAATTTTACTTATGACTCCACGAATCAGCAACTTATTTTAACTTTAGATGACGGCACAAGTTACCCGATTCCGATGTCGGCATTTATCAATGAGTATGGTGTTACTGATACGGCAACCATTGACCTCACGATGTCAGCGGATCACAAAATTTCTGCGGTCATTAAGACTGGCAGCGTGACTAAGGCAATGCTGCTTCAGGCGGTGCAAGATGAGATCACCGCCAATACAAACGCACGGCATTCTCACAACAATAAATCCGCCTTGGATGGGATTAATGCAGCTAAGATCACAAGCTGGGATGCGGCAGCAGCAGCCAGCGGACAAGCAACCAAAACCAAAGTGAGCTTTACCACTTCGGACGCAAAATGGGGTGCAATATCAAACGGTCTTTACCCATTAACGATCCCTCATAGTGGCAAATCGCTTGTTGGCGGAGTTTATAAGACTGACGGATCGAGCAATTATGAGGTGCTTGTTGATGTCGACTGCCAAGCATCTAATATCGTTATTTACAACGCAGATAAATTTGCGGGCTATATCGAGTTAGTGTAGCGGGGTGATCCTATGGCAATAGCTAAGATCACTCAATCATTAAAACCGTCGCAGGTGATCGCAAAGATAAATGAGATCATTGATGGTTTTAATAATAAGGCAGTCAATAAAACAAATTTGACGATAGCAACTACAGCGTGGTCGGCATCGTCTGAAAAATCAGGGTATAGCTTTAAAGCAAACCTGACTGTGTCAGGGATCACGACAGCGGATCAGGCATATTTAAAATTTTCAGATTCTGATGTTGCCAGCATGAATTTTTGTGTAGGCGCGATTGCAGCAAATGCGATCGCGATCTATGCAAAAACAAAGCCGACAGCGACAATAACGATCCCGCTTATCAGGATCACGAAGGGAGGATAAGATATGGATGCAATGAGTAATTTAATCCCGCCACACAGCCATCCAATGCCAAATGTAGCGACTGAATCAGCCGCTGGCGTTATGTCACCGGCAATGGTTAAAAAGCTCAATGGATTAAGTGATGAGCATTTAATTCGTAACGTTACTTTAACAGCTGCGTCGTTTGTGGCTAATACGGACAGCTACGCAAGTTTCTATGGATTCTGTTCTGACTATGCCGTGGCCGGCATGACCGAAACCTGTAAGGCAGACTATGAAACCGAACCGGGATCGGATGACATCATAGAGAGAGGTAACACGATGGCAGGGAAGATCAGATTTTATGCAAGCGCACAGCCAAGTGTTGACGTGGTGTTGAATAACGTCGTTTGGAAGGAGTTGGGATAATGCTATTCGGAGGATCAAAAAAAACAGGCGGAAATCCACTGGAAACTGAACCGGTTAGTTGCTCGGTAAAAAATAATAAAAATAGTGGAGTAGTTGTTACTTTCCCGAAAGGGTATTACCAATTTAAAATATCTTATTCCTATCAACAATTCGACAGGTCTAATGAGAGCATCTATTACCGCGACTCCGCAGGTAACGGTCACCGGATTGGCAGTTTGTATGCCGATGATTATGGGTACAGTCCAGGTTACACAATTCAAGATTTAATTTTAGACATTTCTTTGTTTGAAACGCCTGAAGCGCTAAAAAACAAAACATCTTTTAGCATTTACTTCAGCCCGAATAGTCGTGACCCACATTTTAATTCGTTTACTGCCATAGGACTCAGAAGAGTCGGGGGGGGGGGGGGGGCGCTTAAAAGCGCTCAAAACCATTTTGTCTACCCGCTTTACCCACTTTGTCAAAGTGTTAAGCGTTACTGGAAAAGAGGTGTCGAACATGTTGTTCGGCGGTAAAAAATCCAGTAAGAAATCTGGTGGGATTGAAAAATATCAACGGTTTCGTGGAAACTATGCGAAGGACTTTTTTGCCAGATATAAAGACCAGCCAGGCTGGGAAACGAATTTGCCTGACGCTTATTTCAACATGGGGCAGAATGTCAATTTCAACAATGCAAGTTCCATTACTAATCCGGCGGAATACCCTTGGTATATCAAATTTCCTAAGCCACTAGTAGTGCTTGAATGCTATACCTATTGTAATAACTGGGCAGGAATAACGGAAATGGCATTTATTTACGAGGATGGAACAGTTGAAGCATGTACAGGACCTAAGAGTTACGCAAGATACAGCGGCGGCGGACAGCAAAATAGAACACAATTAAAAGAATGTGTAGGTGTAAGGCTGCATTTCTATGGTCAGGGCGTAGGATATGCACCAGATGCACATTATCAGGGCGGTGGCGTCATTGATTGGCTCGAGAAGGTCGGTGAGTAAAAATGTTGTTTGGAGATAACGTTAATAAAAAACAAGATTACGAAGTCATCAACCTTTTTGATGCCAGACAATCCCCGGGAAGCGTTAGCGGATCAAAGACGTTCGACAAACCTGTTTACGTTGATAAAGTTTATTTGTCATGGTTTCGTAGCTTCTCTGACTATGTAGCCACCGTAACCGTAACGATTACGCTCGAAGATGATACAAGCAAAACGATCTACTCAGTGACAAACAGTAAAGTGGTTGGCGGTGCAAATGCAGTAATCACAGTTAACGATAAAATTAAATCAATCAAATTTTACATGACAAGTGGATCGGTTGGCGGTAATGGTATCGGATATCAGCTGACGTTTGTTGCTCAAGTTCGCGCACCTGGAGATAAATTCTATATCGTAAAAAACGGTGCATTTGTGACCGATAATGCATTTAAAATCACATCCAACGGCGGGGGATCGGCGTCTGTCGTTAAAGGATCAGGATGGTATGAGCTTCGGTCGCCAGACGGTAACAACAATTCTCTTTTCGGGCTACAGAGTAAATTTGATCAAGTCGGTTACGGTAGACTCTGTGTTCGTGCGGCATTATCTTCGGGAACTGGCCACGGTGGCATAAATAACTACAACTTGCTCAGCGGCCAATTCAGGCAGGGATACAACACTATAGTTATGGAAGCTGATAAAAGTGTGATCGATCAAAACAATCTGTTCAGAATTCACTATGCGACATTGTACATTTATGACATGTGGATGGAAAAATAAGAAAGGAGGGATAAAGTGCAAAAAGCACTTTTTTTCATGGATATTCTCCGGTGCACGGCCGGAGAGGATTACACGACACACAAGGGCACCTACGCCCTTGATTTCGGAGGATCGGATGGGGGCAAGGACTTAGTCTTTGCTCCCTTTGATTTAAAGATCAAACAGATCAGCAGAGTCGCAAATACTGTCTTTTTTGAGTCGTTGGAAAAGGTGGAAACGCCAACGTTTACGGATTACGTCTGCGGCCGTTTTGCGCATTGTGATGACTCTGATATGATGCCAAATTGTTATGTTGGTGCAGTGATTCGGCAAGGCGAAGCTTTTTACCGCGAAGGCGGTCGAGGATCGTGGAAAGATGGTAAGTTTGCTTCACACGTCCACGCTGTCTTTGCTCGCGGGCATCTGACGGGTGCTTATTGGTATGATGTCGGCAATGGCAACTATAGCATGCTGTCAACTGGCGGTAAGCAGCACATCTACGACGTTCTGTTTGTTCCGGATGACGTACAGATCGTCAAAACAAACGACTATAAAGATAGTTATCCGTGGCGCGGAACGCCGCGGAAGGAGGAACCTATGGAACATGTAGCTCAAGAGTATCTCTACAACAGCCGGATTTATTCGCGCAGGCAGCAGCCGGGCGAGAAGCTTATGCTGCTGCAAAACGATCCAAAGCAGCTCTTACCACTGTCAAAGATTTACCCACAAGACAAGTCGATCAAGGTTAACTGTCTTATTAATTGCAGCTATTTCAAACTGGAAGCAGGCCCGGATCAAGGCCAGATCATCGGTCGGGATCAGGGCGAGCGCCGAGACGAAGCGACAAACATTGACGGCTGGGTTGACCTCGTACTTCTCGAAAATGGGCAGTTACATTACGGAGACATGAACAGCTGGGATTGGCGTAAGGAACACGGCGTGACCGTCGGAATTTCCGTTGCCGGCTGCATCGTCAGCAACGGTGAAGCTGTCGAACAGATGTCAGCTGAAAGCTGGGATAGACTGGACAAAGTAGACGCTCAGACGCTGCTGATGATTCACTGGGATAATGCGGCAGAGTTTGTGATCGTCGATGAGATCGCAGGTTCAAAAGGTATCACACTGCGTCAGGCGCAGGAATACGCATTGTCCAAGCAAGTATCCTATTGCTTTGCGCTCGACAGTTCCGGATCGTCGGAAATGGTGATCGAAGACGCATCTGGTAAGCGGACGATCGTCAACAATCCATCTGACGGCCACGAAAGAGGGATTCCAAACGCTTTGGCGTTTGTAGAAGCGAAGGAGGAAATCAAAATGGTCAACAAAACTACATGCATTGCTCGCTGTACAAAGGGTACCGTCGGTGACAAATATCGCACCCGCGACAATGTCATGGGCGCGCTTCAACCAGACAGCCTGTGGCTCGAAAAGGGTAAGGAATACCCTTTACTGGCTGTCACGGAAAAACCTGCTCAGGACGGCTATACGTGGGCTATGGTGCGGATCGGCAATATCATTGTTTACGTGCAGGCTGATCCGGATTATATTCAGCTGATTGATTCCGCACCGCAGCCACAACCGCAGGAAGAATATGAGGAAGTAACCGAAAAATTATTCAGAAAGAAGGCGTAAATCATGGCTGGCGATTACATGTTTTTGCCAGGAGCTTCATATTACGATAAAGCTCCTGCACAATCTAAACCAAAAGTAAATTCAGGTGGAGGCGGCGGAGGCGGTTATGGCTACTCCGCCCCAGATTATTACGGTCAGCTCCAAGCGATGATCGCAGAGATGCAGCGCCAGCAAATGGAAGCCAATATCGCCGCGATCCGCAGCCAGGTCGAGCAGGCAACAAATAAGTACCAAGGTCAGCTGGACGCGCTGCCAGGTACTTATCAGCCACTTAAAAATCAGTCTGAGGTTGAGCGCTATAAAGCAATGCGAGCGCTGCGAGAAACACAAGCAAATCGCGGTGCACTGGACAGCGGCGCAGGGCGGCAAGAGAGCCTTGATATGTCTACCAATTATAGCAACCGCTTAAATCAGATCAACCTGCAAGAGCAAGCCGAAGCTGACGCGATCCGGCGGGCAATTGCTGATGTAAGGTCACAAGGCGATTTACAGATCGCCAACGCACAGTCGTCAGCATCCGTAGAAGCGCTGCGAAACAACATCGCTATGCTTCAGGAGCAGATGCAAGCGAAGCAATCACAAGCCCAATCGAGGGCCAAGAGTGTAGCTTCCGGAACAGGAATCAATACAGAAATCGGTAAAAATACAGGCGAAGCATCTTCGGCGACAGGGTTATCATCTGCGGGAAAAAGCTATTTCCAGAGTCTTCAGATGTCAGGAGCTGACGATGCGACGATCGCTAAATATATCAGTAATGCCGTAAAACAAGGTATCATCTCTTCCGCTGACGCGAAGATTCTTGCAGAGCGATACGGGTTCGGAACAGAGTATAGATAACAGGAGGTAGTGTATGCCTACAGTATTTATCCCTAAATCCGCAGTTGGATTTTCGGGGAATGGAAATGATCAAGGAAATAATGATTATAACGGAAGCAGAAGACAAACAAACATAGCGATCCCAAGACCTACTGTTTATATACCAAAAGAAATGGAAGAAGAAGAAAAAGCAAAAGAACAGGAATCCCTGGCTGCCAAACGTGCAGCCGGGAAACCTGTTTTAATTTTTGATACAAAAAATGGCACTGTTGATCTGGAAGAAGGAACTTATTCAAAAGTACCTTTAGCCGCCGAAATTAGTGCTAGCACAGATCGCGAACGTTTGAAACAAATTATGAAAGACACGAAGTTTTCCGATCAAAAGACATTCCGGCAAGCTCAACAGCGCTTACATGATTTAGATTTGTATGGAGCACCAGGTGAAGAAGTATCTTGGAATAATGCGTTGCCTTACCATATAAATAAAGGCATTGAAGGGATCGAAGATTTCTTTAGAAACTTTTATAACCAAGGCGCTTATCGTTATCAGCAGCGGCAGGATGACATGGCTAAAGTTGCCAATCAGATTGGCGGAGAACAGTTTATCGGACAGCTACAAGTAAACAAAAACGAAGGTATGCAAAAGCAAGCGAAGGTAAACGAACTATTTGATCTTGCCCCAAGAGACCAGAGAACCGCAAAAGGCGCTTGGGCTATCGGTGGAGAAGTTGCGCATAGTATAGGGAATATGATACCTACAATTGCTGCTAACGTATTTGCTCCGGGTTCTGGCCTACCTTTGATGGGGATTGGTGCGATGGGCGGAGCGACGCACGAAGCAATGCAGGATGGTGCAAACTTAGAAAATGCCATCACTTATGGTATGGCGTCTGGAGCAGTGGAAATTGCTACTGAAAAAATGTTTGGTGGCATTCCGGGGTTGAATAAAGAGGGCTTTTTGGGGAAAGGCGTAGAGAAAATTGTAGATGAACTCATAGATAAGACTTTAAAAAGCGAGGTTGGCAAAGCGATAGCTTCAAAACTTATTAATATTTTCGGAGAAGGTGTTGAAGAAGCTGTCTCTGAAATTGCCGGTGAATTTTTAGTTGATATTTACACAGACGCAAAAAAAGGTCAAACACTTGAGGAACGTTTAAAAAATGTAGCTCCTGATGCTTTACAGGCTGCTTTTTTAGGATCATTAACATCTGCTGTTATGAATGCTGGAGAAATGGGCGTACAAGTGGCAACGGGGAAAAATCCTTTAACTTATACTCCAACATGGAACGAAGGAATTGAAGAATCTAAGTCATCTCAAAACGATGTTAAAGATGGAGAAGATGAAAAAACAAAACCTACAATTGAAATTCCAGCTGAAACTGTAACTGAAGAACGCGTTGTAAATAACGCAGTAATACAGCCGCAAGAAAGTATAGGATTAAACGCTGAAAATCTGGGTGCTGATGTTACTGACGCCATTTCAGCGATCGAGAACGCAAACGAAGCTCGTGTACAGCCTAACAGACAATTGATTTCAAATGATATCAATAATATTCAGTCGCAGACAATTGAAAACAATAGTTCGCAATTGCAGGCAATTGACAACAACGTAAATCAACCAGTTGATTCTGAAGCAATCCCTCAAACTACTCAGTTTAAAATAGACAGTTTAAAAAGTAAAAATACAGCAATCAGATTTCAGGCCCAGCGGTTAAATAAAAAAGCGATCTTTGAATCAGCCAAGAAAATCGGCGGATTTAATCAAACTGAAATTGAAACAATAGCAGAAATATCAAACGCAACTGGCGTTCCTGTTCAGTTTGTAGAATCGTTGGAATATGGTGCTAATGGAATGTATAAAAACGGTACGATCTTCATTTCAAAAGGAACGAAGAATCCAGCTAAATGCGTCCTTGTCCATGAAATGACGCATCACATCGAAAACAGCGGCATGTATGATCAGTTTAGCGTAGCTGTTCAAGCAATAGCGAAAGCGAATCACTGGGATTTGGCGAAAATGAAAGAAAATATCATTAACCAATATGAGAAAGTGTCCGAAGGAAAAGTGCAGCTCGATGAAACTGATGCGATTAAGGAACTTAATGCGCGAATTGCAGAAGAATATCTTTTTAAAGATGAAAAATCCATAAGGCTATTGGCGACTAAAAATCGGAATTTGGCGCAGAAAATTTTGGACTGGATCAGAGAAACGTTGTCTAAATTATTCGGTAGCCAGTCGTCAGAAGCTAAATCCTACACTGACCAGCTGCGAGAATGTGAAAAACTTTACCGCAGAGCAATTGAAGATGCAAAGGCAGATAATAATTTAGATGCACAATATATGTTTGGTGGCCTTAACGCTAAAGAAATACCAGATGGATACGAAGAAGCACAAAACAGCACAGAAGACACAGAAACAACGTGGAAAAAAACAGGTTGGGTAAAAAAAGCTGATGGGAAATGGCGCTTTGAAATTGATGATAGCAAAGCGCAATTTAATACAGCTTTGCTTAAGTTATTTGGAGAGGTAGATTTAGAAGATGTCATGGCACATCCGACATTGTACAAACATTACCCATCCTTAAAAAGTTACACTGTCGAATTGCTTGAAGGCGCACCAAATAATATAAATGGTGGATTTAATTCGCAACAGAAGAAAATTAGAATTAATGCTAATACTTTGAGAGAAGGAAACTTTGAATCAACTTTAATTCATGAAATTCAACATGCAATTCAAGAGCAAGAAGGTTTCGAATCAGGTTCAAACATAAAAAAAGCCAAAGATTCGGCATTAAGAAAAGAAGAAGCGAAAAAAGCTAAATTAGGAAAATTCTTATCTCAAAATGCGGGAATTGATGAAGCGTATAAAAACTTTGAAAGCTCTACAAAAGGTTGGGGCGAAGCATTAAATAGCTGGGGAACTCCGCAGGAAGCGGAAGTCGTACAAAAACTTACAAACGGAAAATTTAGTTCTTTTGCCGAATTTGATAAGTATACATCTTCTTTGCGTAAATCAATTGCAGAAAAATATGGTGATAACGCGCTGAAAGAATATGAAAATCTGCTCAATGAAAAGAACGATTCTAATTACATTGAAGAATATATGGATAATTTAGGGGAAGTGGAAGCAAGAGATGCATCGAATCGAAGAAATTTGGCATCTTCGGAAAGAATAAATAAACTTCCTGAAACAAAAGGCAGATTATCAAAAAATACAGAAAAAAATGAAACGATATATAGTCTTGACCCAATTAATGAAAAAAATGTTGATATGTATTCTCAAGAGGAACTGTCTCAGTTAGAAAAAAACAAAAAAATTTTGATTCTTGGCAAAGATATAGAATTTGATGAATACATTGAGAACAGTTTAACTGGGAAATATAATAATGATCAGCGTTATTTATACATAGGCAAAGTCAAAGAAAGCCTAGCAGAAAAAATCAAACAATTGTATAACTATGATATTTCCGGTTTTAGCATAACAATGAATTCAAGCGAAGTTTTACATTCTATTAATCAGCACGGATATGATTTAAAGAAAGAAATTAGCAAAGGAAATAGTCGAACTTTAAGTAAAGATGATTTTAAATATATGACAGATATAATTAATAATTTTGATTATTCTGACTTTGGCATTGATAAAAAAAGTGGTAACCATGCATTAACATTATTTAAAAAAATTGGTGAAGATAATCTTGCGTGTGTTGAACTGATTTCAAACAAAAAGCATAGATTAACTTTGAAAACAATGTACGCGCCACAATATATAAAAAAAAGAACCCCTACCACCAACGCTAATGCATCTATTGATGCCGAAGCTAGAACGTCCGAAACGGTCGGTGATTCAGGGTTCAACAATATTATAGCTAATGGGGAAACGAATGACAATAAAAAAATGTCGCTCGGTAAGAATTCCGATATAATCGAAAAAACAGAGGTTAAACCAGAAGAATTAAGTAAAAATATAGTTTCATATAATAACTACAAAAGAAATTTGAAATCAAAACTGTTCAAAGATTTCAGCACAGAAACCAATAGTTCGAACATAGACAGCTTAATTGATTCGGCAGCCATAGACGTTTTAAAGGATTCGAAAATTTCCGACGAAACAAAAGATCGGCTGTTCAATGAAATTTGGTCAAACTCGTATGTTCCGGATTCGGAAATGGACGCGGATTATCAACAACTTCTAAATGAACTAAGAGGATCAAAGATAAAAGTCAATCGTAGATTGTTAGCATCAGAAATCCCGGATCACAAAGAAATCGTTAAATCACTCAAGAATATTGTAAGCTTCAGCGAAAAAGAAGGAATAAATATAGATCAACGATATCAGGAACTGAAAACACTTTATCCGCAGCTGGAAGATGTTTCACACGCTGGCGATCAAGTGAGAGCAATTGCTGATCTGGTTGAGAGCTTAAAGCCAGAAACCCATCACATCAGCGATGCTTATGGCTATACAAAAGATGATCTTCGGGCGGACTTGAATGAAATTCTTCAAGACTTTGAAAGTGAAATCATTTATCGATCAGATAAATCTTACTATGATAAAGTGGCTAAAAAGCAATACTCTAAGGATTTAGCATCCGGAAGACCTACAAGCAAAGCCTATGAAGACGCAACGAAAGAAGTGCTGAGCGAAGCCGAAGCTGGGGATCAAATAACAGAGCAATTTGACGCTAAAGGCTTAGCTGGAATGATTAAAAACTACGGATCGCCAAATAAGACAACCCAACAGAATTTGGATATCGTAGCTGACGGCAACAAAGAGGTGCGAAGAAAGCTGTATGATGTATTTGAAAAGCCTATGGAAATTGCGAAAAAAGGCTTTGTAAAATGGAAACAATACAATGTTAATAAACTATATACAAAAGTCGTGAAAGAATTAGGGATCAAAAAAGGATCAAAAGAATCAGCGGCCGTGCAATGGTACGGTGAAGGCCAGCGCCAGATCAAAGTGGGTAGTGAAAAAGTTGGAAAAGGAATCCTAGCTAGAGAGCAGGACATTTACAGAATTGAACCTTACTCACTTTCAGATTTACAAAAAGATTTCCCGAATAAGTGGCAAGACATTGTAAAAGCGGATCGGATTTTCAGAGGAATGTATGATGAATATGTCGGAAGAATGAACGCAACTCTCGAAAAAATTTACACCGAGGAATCCTTAAAGCAGCAAGTAAAAGATAAGCAGAACGAACTCATGGCAAAGATCAATTATCAAAAAACAATGTTAAAAGCTCTGAATGAGAAAGTCGCGCAGTTAAAGGCAAATGACGCAAAACCGGAAGATATCGCATCAGCGATCGCGGAAGTGTCGAAAGCAAACGCGATGATTCGCGCGAGCGAAAACCAATTTGCGAAGATTTCAGATAACGTTTATAAAAACAAGCGGTTAAAACCAAGAAAGGATTATTACAGGCATTTTCAAGAATTATCAATGGCGGACAGCTTACTTGATATCTTCAATTCAGAAAATGATCAGGGCGTTTCAAATCAGCTGGCAGGAATCAGCGAATTTACAAAACCAAAATCAAGATGGGCTTCCTTCATGCAGCGTCGCGACGGAAATTCGCATTATACTGAAGATGCGGTCGCAGGTATGCTTAACTACATTCCGATTGCGGAACATAAGATTGCCTTCGATCCTGTTGTTGCGAAGTATCGTGGCGATATTCAGCAGTTAGTTAAAGCTTCTGACGATCTTGGAGTTGAGAACACAAGGTTTATAAACTGGCTGTCAAACTACACAAATGATCTTGCTGGCAAAACCAATTATATCGACCGAGTATTAGCCAATACGAATAACGGTCGAAAAACATTGAAGGTAATGAAAAAGATTAACGGTAAAGTCAAAGGCAATGCAGTAATGGGAAACTTAAACAGTGCTGTATCACAGTTCTATAATCTACCTAATGCGCTAGGAATTTTAACTGATCGTGGCGGTGTAAAAGCTTCTTCGGATATCGTCAAGGGAATGAAGGATTATACTGCTTACGTTACACAAAAGTTAAGCAGTAAGTATTTTAATCAGCAGACGGATTTTGAATCATCACCTATAAACCAAAGCACGTTCCTTCAGGAACGATTTATGGACGATATTTTCTCAAAATTTGACGAAGGGACATTGAACAAACTCAAGGACTTTTCTGCTTGGACGCTCCAATTCGGCGATCAAGCAGTAGCGGAATCCATGTGGTTCGCTGCCTATGAGCAGGGGCAACGTCTGAATGTTGATAATCCTGTGACTTACGCTGATGATGTCGTTCGCCGGGCTGTAGCCGGACGTGGTGTCGGTGAAATCCCGCTCACGCAAAAAAGCGAAATTGTTAAACTTGTCGCTCCATTCCAGGTTGAAGTAAATAATGCCTGGCAAATGATGAAACAAATGGGATTTGATAAAAAATTCGTACCTTTGTTGGCAATTTTTATTACAACTTGGTTTATGAATAATCTAAATGAGAAACTAACTGGTAATCGCGTAGGCATGGATTTAATTGATGCTATGGATGATGTTATCAACAATAAAGCGAATCTTGTTGGTCGTTTAGGTGGTGAAATTGCTTCTAACGCTCCGTTTGGTGCTCAATCTATCGCTTTCTTAGGACTCTCTGACAAGGATTCCGAGAAGTTTTTTGGAGAAGCTGATCCTACTCGGTACGGGGTGGGAAATGTTGGCTTAAGCGCACTTAGCAGACCTTTGGTAAAAGGCTTAACAGGTCAAGATGTGGACTGGCAAAATTTTGTTGGTAATTTTGTAACACCGTTCGGCGGCAAACAACTGGAAAGAACCTACAAGTTTTTAGAAGATGCAAAAGTAGTACCTGACTTTAATCTTAACTTTGGTAAAAAACCTTCTGAGTGGTTTAAAGCGATGGAGCGAGGAAGTACCGGATCTTATGACAGTGCCGGAAAACTTAAATATCCGATTGACACGAAAGATCCATTTAACTTTGCTGCTGGAATGTTATTTGGATCAGGAGCAACGAAAGAAGGCCGTGCTTTTGCTAAAGAAGACTATAGAACCTTAAGCGAGAAACAAACAGGCTTTTATCATCAAATGATTGAGATGGGCGTCCCACAGATGGCTGCGTATAAATCATTTTTTGAAAAAAAGCTAACAAAGAATCTTGCCACCAGTGATGAAATCCCAATAGAGAATTCAAAATCAATTTTGAATAGAGAAATTTATGAAAAATACGGAACGCTAGACGCAATCAAAAAGATTATCGAATCGGATGATAATCCGAACGGAGAAGATGCTGAAGAACGCAATGGGGAGATTGACGCAGGGACTTTCGGAATGAGTGGCAGGGTGCTAGAAATGACCGAAGAAGAATATCAAGCAGAATTAAAAAGGATTAGAAAAATGATTGAAGAAATGGGAATGAAGGAAGGGAAATGATTCTCTTCCTTTTCCATATATAAGAAGGAGGGCTATATTATGCCAAATACTCAAACATTACTCTACATGTGCTTAATCGCACTCATCGTCGGCGTGTTTGCGTCGCTGCTGATCCAGAAGATCAAGGAAGCGATCGCGCCGACAAAATCAAAGCTGGTTTTGACCAGCTGGATGCTCAATGTCGGATTTGCTTTTGCTTGGTGTTACGTGCTTTGCGATATGACACCGATGACCATCTGGGATATCGTTTATATTGTCCTTGTTGGCCATGTGGGCTTTATTGGTGCTGATGTATTTTATAAAGCGGTAGAAGGTAAGTGGTCTTATTTTAAACCGCTGAGCCAAATCAATCATAAAGACGAGGATTAACTATGGATGGATCGACAACGATTGCGATCAGCCTGATGGTCAGCCTTGTCGGCTGCTTTGTAGGCTTGGCTGGGTGGTTATCGGGCCGCGAGAAAAAGATCAGCGGAGATGCAGAATGGAGGGGTGAGATAAACGCTAAACTGGACATAATCACCGGAGTGAAAACTGACGTCAGTGAACTGCAAGATGAGGTTAACGATCTGGGCAAAAAAGTCGTGATTATAGAGCAATCAACAAAATCAGCTCATCACAGATTGGATGAGCATTTGCAACAAAAATAAAGCAAAGAGGACTTTCCTATAACGGTTAGTCCTCTTTTTTATTATTTTGATCAATCACTGCGATTAACTCATCTTGGGTATTTGTAAATAGGTGAGCGTAAGTGCTGGTTAATGTATCAACGGTATCGCCGAGATATTTTGCTACAGCAAGGATATTGCATCCGCTATTAATAAGATAGGATGCGCAGCTGTGCCGAAATCCATGTATGGTGATTCTTGTTTTAACTCCGGATTTGATAATGTACTTATCAAGATTTTTCTGGATGTAATTTCTTTTCAAAGGAACGTCATTCCCAAAGACAAAGAATTTCTCATTAAATCCGTTTAGAATTCTCGCTTCTTCGTACCTTCGTTTCATCATATTATAAATGACTTCTGGCATTTTAAGAGTACGAATGCTGTTTTTTGTTTTTGGAGAGGTAATAACATCCTCGCCAAGCTTCACGCTGATCTGCTGGTTAATTCGCAGCGTACGTTCTTCAAAGTTAACTTTTTCCCAGGTAATGCCAAGCGCTTCTCCGCGCCGCAATCCTGTCCAATACAAGAATTCATAGAAATCTTTAAGAGTAGCGTTATTGACGACGGTTAAGAATTGCTTTAAATCGTTTGGAGTCCAGAATTTTATTTCCTCTTTAACTTCATCTAACCTTTTAATTCTTTCTATGTCATCCATAACATTATAAGAAACCAGGTGTTCTTTTTTTGCATAGGTCAGGACCTTCTTGATACAGAAATAGATTTTATCTATATAATTGATGGAATAGCCTTTTTCATCTAGTGATAAAAAATATCTTTCTAGTTTAATCCGGTTTAATCCTATTATTTTTTCATCTCCAATATCTGTGTTTATTTTTTTAAATACAGTTTCATCATCAATGATAGAGCTTGTCTTCTTTTTACCTCTTTTACTTTTTAAATACATTTCAGTGAGCGCACTGAACGTTATTTGAGATTTTGCAACGGCAACGCCTAACCTCCCTTGATCCTTTAAATTTCTCTCAAACTCTTCGGCAGACGCCTTTGTTTTGAATCCTTTTCGTCGATAGTCTTTATATGTTCCATCAGGCATTTTATATTTTCCGCGAGCTTCCCAGTTACTTTTCCCAATGTTCTTTACAGCCATAAATTCACCCCCCTGATTCTATAATACACAACGATCTTCGTTTAATCAAACAGTCAAATTTTCGTCTTTTTTTCGTCTTTTTATGTATGAACATTAAAAAAGCCCTTTAAATTAAGGGCTTAAATCGTAATGGAGCAGATGAGCGGAATTGAACCGCCGTGTCGACCTTGGCAAGGTCGCGTTCTACCATTGAACTACATCTGCACAACTTGTGGAGCGGGTGAGGAGAATCGAACTCCCGTAGCAACCTTGGGAAGGTTGTGTTCTGCCATTGAACTACACCCGCGCATTCTGATTTCCAAGTGCTCATTTATTATAGCATAATTTGAAAAAAATGAAGTCCTGAATTTAAAAAAAATAAAAAAAATTTTGCCGCGGTCTGGCAGAACAGATCAATGCAGAAATGTGAATTAATCCTTGTTTATCACATTGTGAAGGCAAAAAACATAAAAAAAGGCAGATTTATGAAAATAAACAGAGATTTTCATAAAAATTCTAAAAAAAACGGAAAAAAGTAAAAATATTTTGATTTTTCGCGGGGCTTTTTTAAAAATACCGCAATATTACTAATGTAAGCGAAAGGAGAGTGTTTATGAAAGAGATATTTCAAGAATACGGAGGATTAATCATCGCGGTAATTCTGGTCGGCCTGTTGATAGCTTACATCACAATGGCCGACACTGGATTCGCGGCGCAGCTGACCAGCGGCATCAGTAAGACCGTCGGGAACTTGCTGGATTTAGGGCAGCACTACACACCGTCGGTATCGTAACCGACAGAAGGAAAGCGGCCGCGCTTTCCTTTCTTTTCATCAATGTGAAGGAGGAATATGAATGAGTCAATCCGTCAAGATTTACGGCCTGATTTTCCTGGCCTGTATCTGTCTGTTATTGTTTCTGGATTTTGATCGCAAGCTGATTATGGAAGATTCGCTGTTTGAGAGTGTGCGGACGACGCAGTTATCCGTGATGGACGAAGCGCTGAACCGCGGAGACCTGATCGTAAACAACCGTTTGTCAGTGAATAAAAACCGGGTGATGAGGTTGTGGAATGCAAAGATCGCGCAGAATCACAGCACGCTGTCGCAGCTGGAAGTCCGCTTTGTCGATATTCATGAAGATCCGGCCGCGATTGCCGTGGCGGTGCGGGAATCGGGGAAAGCAGCGATGAGCGCACAGATGGATTCGCAATATGACAACGTGGTGATCGTTGAAAGAAACGAGGAGACAGAATGAAAAAAATAAAGCTTTCCCCTTCTTTTCTTCAGCGCTACCGGCTGCTTTTAACGCTGATTCTGACGTTGGCGGTGGGCTTATGCGGTTATAAAGTGTATGAAACGACCGTACAGGCGGCCATTGATCCGATTCTGGTTCCCGTAGCGGCGCGATATCTGAAATCCGGCACGGTGATTCAACGGGAGGATATTCAGATGATCGAGGTTCCGCGGCCGGTAGTGCTGGAAGGCGTTGAAAAAGATCCGGAACAATTAATCGGTCAGGCAGTCGACACCTATAATTCGGTTGCGGAAGGCGCCTTGTTCTATGAAGAACTGTTGATAGCGAAAGATGAGCTTCATGATGTGTCGGCGTTTCCGCTGCTGGAGAATGAAGCGGCGGTGACGATCGACGCGGACATCAAGACATCTTACGCCAATTCCATCCTGCCGGGACATCAGATTGATCTTTATTTTCAGGGCTACGCGACACAGGCAGACGAATCGGAAAAACGCGTGCTGTATGGGCAGCTGGTATCGCAGGCGCGGGTGATCGCGGTTCGCGACAGTACGGGTAAGAATATCGACGCCCAGTCGGATAAGGCCACCAGCGTCATCGTTGTCGCCCTCTCGTACGAAGACGCAGATCTGGTCCAGCGGGCAAAGTTTTTCGGCACGGTGCTGCCGATGGTAACCTATGGATCGCTGAATCCGGAAAGTCAGGCTGAGGATTTCTATGACATTGCGAAAATGCGTGAACTGCTTTATCAGAAAACGATTGACGTCAGTCTGGTCAAAGAGGTGAGGGAGGATGAATGATGCGCGGATCTTTGACAAAATTGACTTCGGTGTGCTCAGCGATCTTCTAATTCAGGAAGATATCCGCGATATCAACTGTCTGAATCACAACGAAATCTGGGTGACTTCCAATCATCATGGGCATTACCGTCTGAGGGACCGATCGATTCAGGAAACGGAGATCAACCGCATTGCCAACCAGGTTGCCAATAAGATGGAAAAAGAATTCAACCCCGGCAGCCCCTGTCTGGAAGGCGATATTCATGACGCCGATCTCGATTTGCGCGTCAGCGCGATTCATGAGGAACTTTCGGTCAGCGGCGTGACGTTGGCGCTGCGAAAGGTATCCCGCGCCAGTATTCTGAGCGAGGACTATTTAGTGGAAAGCGGCTTTATCACCCGTTCGGCATTGCAGTTTCTGATCCGCTGTATCCGCTATCGGTGCAACATCATTTTTGTCGGTGAAACCGGCAGCGGCAAAACTGAATTCTTAAAATTTCTGGCGACCTATATTCCCGTCGATCAGAGAATTGTGACGATTGAAGATTCGCTGGAATTCAATATTAAGGAAATTCATCCTGAAGCTTCATGCAGCGCGTTCCGGGTGCGTCCGGGCTTTGATTATTCAGCGATCATCGCGATGGCGCTGCGTCAGAACGTCAACTGGATTCTGCTTCAGGAAGCCCGCGGAAAAGAAGTCGACGATTTGCTGGACGCGATGTCGACCGGACATACCGTGCTGACAACGATGCATACCCGCGGAGCGGATACCGTTACCACCCGCATCAAGCAGATGATGAAAAACGACGCAGAGTCGATGAGCTCGCTTGAAATGCGCGTGTATTCCCTGGTCGATCTGGTCGTTCATCTGAAAAAGGAAACGGGTAAGGACGGAATTGTCCGCAGCGTCGACGAAATCATCGAATATCTCTATGACCCAAAAACCCGGCAATGTACCCAGCATGTTCTCTACCGGGCCCGCACCGGCCGGCTGAACCGCTGTTCACCCGAATTGCAGCGCCGTCTGGGAATGACGGAAAGCAGGGAGAAGAAATCATGCGCGGAATGAAAATTCTGTTTCTGACGCTGGGCTTTTGTTACAGTGCCCTCGCATTCAAACTGGACCGCCATGACTGGCAGGCTGTTTTGGACAGCCGGGTGATGCGGAAGCTGAACGATATTTCCTATTTTGGATTAGTCCGTCGGATTGAAATCCTGGGCGGACATTATCCGGCTGGTCAGTATGCAAGTCAGGCGGCAATTTTAGGAATTCTGTGCGGCTTGCTTTGCTACGCCACGACAGAGCACTGGGTCTATTCGGCGATCATCGCGTCCCTGGCGATCTTCTTTCTGCCTTCATTTTTCTATATGAATCTGAAGCGCTTAGCCCAGGAAAAAGAAGAAAAGGAAATGTTGACGTATGTATCGACCGCGATTCTTTACATCCGGGAAGATAAAAACAGTCTGCGGATTCTGAAAGACTGCGCGGCGTTGGTGGAAGCGCCGTTAAAAAAGGATCTTGAGCTTTGCGTGAGGCAGATCGAAGCCAATTCGGATTTTGCCCAGGCGCTGGATGATTTGGAAAAGAAGTACGAATATTCGCAGGTCCGTAATCTTCATTTATTGTTAAAAGGCAAAAAGATTGAAGGCGGACGCAACGAACAGCTTGTCGATTATCTGTTTGACAACACCGAGGAAAGTGAACTGCTGATCAACGATTACCGGCAGAAGAAAGCTGCCGGACGTTCGGTATTTTACTTTATGATGATTTTGAATCTGCTGGCGGCGCTGGTCATGAAAAAGATGTTTCATTCCTCCATGTATGTCAATCTGGCGACGGAGTCCTTTCGCTTCTGCATTTTTCTGTTTTACCTGCTGAACGCTGCGACGCTGTTTCTGTATGAATTCTGGTGCAGCCGCAACGACAAGCTGGAATAGAGGTGAGTTTATGGGATTGATGTTGGCACTGATGCAGCTGAGTGCCCTGAGCTTGTGGGGCCTGTGGGGCTATCAAGCAGGTCCGTTCGCTGCGGAAACAGCGGCGTTATTAGACCGTTGGATGGAATCCGACTACGCATTTTATTGTGAAAAAACAGGAAAGGGACAACCGCGCGCCCGCATGCTTAAACGGATATTGTACGCGTTTGCCGCCGGATTGTTCATGCTGGCGATCAAGAAAGGCGCGCTGGATACATTTTCACTGATCTGCGCCGTTCTGGCGGCCGCCGCCGTCTACCTTGGCGATCGCCTGCGGTTAAAGATGATCTATATCCAACTGCTGGGACAGGCTAAAAAAGAATTTCCTTACTATTTGAATCATCTGGCGATCCTGATTCAAAACAATCCGGTGCCCAACGCGATTGAAAAATCAATCCGTGAAGCGCCGGCGATCTTTCAGGAAGATCTGCGGGTTTTGGCGCGGGAAATCCATACCCAGGGATCTGATCTGAAGCCCTATTTGAAGTTTGCCCAGCGGTTTTCTCAAATTGACGATATCGGACGGATTATGCGGACGTTGTTCAGTCTGTCGATCACTTCCGAGAATCGTGAGCTGATCTTAACGGCGTTTTCTAAAATCGCGAATGAAAAGATCCAGGGTGCACGCCGCATTGAGCTGCAGCGCCGGATTGAAAAACAGAATATGATTCCTTACGTTCTGTTTCTGTGGCTGGGCTTTGTGATTTTGAATATGATCGCTTCGATCCGGTTTTTCTAAACAAAAAGGAGGAGAAATATGGGTAAGGGCGTGGAAATTTTCGGCGGCTTATTTGTGTTCACATTCTGCGTGTTGTTAATTCCGCAGATGCTGGCTTTTGCCGTCGGCTATAAAACGATCAATGAGCTGACAAGCTCAATGGTGGAAATCATTGAAGTCCACGAGGGTCTTACAGAACCGGCCAAACAGGAAATTGAAGTTTGGAAGCAGCGGGTTCCGGAAGTGACGGTGGAAACGGAAAGACAGCCGCAGAATGAGCGGTGTACCTACAAAGTAACGGGGAAGCTTCAGATTGAAATCGCCCTGATCGGTTTGAAAACCGAGCTGAAGGCGTCAAAAACAACGAAGCGGGTGATCTATTGAAAACGCGGAGATGTTTGTGCTTGCTGATGCTGATCAATCTGGTTTTAAGTATGGCAGCCATCCGGGCGGATTGTACAGTCATGTTATTTTATTCCGTAAAGGATTGGGTCGCCCATCAGGATTTCTGGGACAGCGAATTTACTGCCGATCAACAGATGACGATCAATTCCCAACAAATTACGGCGCAGTTTAACGCGCTGGGGACTTTTTCCTATCCCAAGCGAACAAGCTGGGAAGTGCTGGCCGGATTAAAAACGCTGACTGTCAGCGGAAATGAAAATCCGGACGATCCCAATTTTATCTCAGCCCATTTCGGGCGGCCAATAAAGATCGGCGACTTGCAGCTTGAGGTTCAGGGATGGAACGGCAGGGGCGAAGTCATGGAAAAGACAGTCTGGATCAACGCAGAAATGAACTGGGTTGACGGCCGGGCGGAGCTGACGGCTGGCGAAGAGGTGCTGAGCACGAAAGAGAAGCGGATTGCCTTAAATCTGGAAGACCGTGAGGTAAGCAATCTTTATGTCATGTTTAACGACAGCGGGCCGCAGTGTCACTATGAGTTAAACTATTTTCAGATTCAGGATTACGCCGTGCAGGAACATGTTCGCTGGACGCCGGAAAAAATTGAAAATACAGATATTCGTCAGGTCACGGTTTGTCTGGACGGCGGAACTTTCGAGCCTGATGGTACACAGGGGATATGGAAAAAAGAGAGTGCCGGTATTTTTACCCCGTCGACCTCATTGCTCGCACGGCAGGAAGCGGAAATTCAGAATCAATCTGATTTCTACGACTATGGCCGCGGGGGATCCATTCCAGCCTACGCCAATCCGGAGGTCGTAAAAGGGCTCGACAGCTACTCCAGCCAGATCAGCGGCTGGTATACTGAAGAACAGGGCGGCGGTTTTCGTTACCGCTATTACTCATACGGCTCAAAAGGAAAAGCCTGGCCCTGGATTGAAACCAGTCCTGGCTGGGGCGTTCAGTATGCAGCGAATCCGGTATATTGGGCTCAGCAGGGAAATTTGCCGCATCAGATCTGGTCGAGCGATGACGCCGGCTGGTGTCAGCATACAACCGGCAGCCGCAGCACGCCGTGTTACAAGTATGAAGGACACAGTACCAATGCCCGGCTGAATTCATACGACGTCACCGTCGTTACCTATAAAAATCTGTATGATCCGCAAGAACACTGGATTGCGGATGCCCGGTACACGCTGCTGAATGTTCTTACCCAACAGCGGCAGGATTTGGGAAACGGGGATGGTTCTGCGTTTTTCTATTCGCTGGATCAGTCCGGCCAGTGGCAGATCGAAGCGCAGTTACAGGATGAAGCTGGAAACAGGGCGACTGTGACGTCAAACGTTTTTCTGATTGACAATACCGCGCCATCCGCACACTTGGATCCCCAGGGTGATGAAACGTGGCATAACCAGCCGGTGGCGGTTGAGGTTTCCCCTTATGATGAACATTCCGGCGTAAAACGCTGGCGCTGGGCTTTATCCGTTGACGGCGGTCTGCATTACGGCCGCTGCAGCGAATGGCTGCAGGCGCAGCCAGCGACGCTGACGCTGGGAGAAAATGGTCTGAACAGGATCAAAGTGGAAGTTGAAGACTTTGCGGGCAACCGCAGTGTAACCCTTTCGGATCTGTACAAAATTGATCGCCTGCCGCCCCAGAGTGAGCGCAGCTGGATTGAAGACGAAGCGGGAACGATTCTTGCGGATGGGGATCAGGTATATTCAAACTGGGTTAATGGAACGGCCCGACTTACAGTCCATACCGGTAAAGTCGAAGATCGGCCCGCGGTGTTTAACAGCGGTGTTCAAACGGTACAAGCCGCAACTTCGCAAGGTGAAATTGCATTGACTGAGCAGGACGAAATCTGGTCGGCGCCGTTGGCCAACGACAAAGAAGGACGTCAGACGCTGACGCTGACCGCCTGCGATTATGCGGATAACTGCGCCGGGCTGGCAGAATTGGAATGGCGCGCGGATCTGCACGGCCCTGCGATCAGCTGGACGCTGACGCCGCAGGACTGGACGAATACAGATGTTTTGGTTCAGGTTCAGGCGAAGGATGAGCTGAGCGGAGTGAAGCACCTGAGCGTTCCGCAGAAAACTGGAGATGGGCCTGCCGCTCAGTTTACCGTCAGTGAAAATGGTACTTATTCCGTATCCTCGGAAGATCATGCGGGAAATAGCACGACGGTCGCTATTCCGGTCGGCAATATTGACAAGCAATCCCCATGGGCCTTGTTTGATCCGCCAGAAGCTGAAACCGAGGAAGATAAAATAGCTGTTTTGATTACGCCGCAGGACGATTTGAGCGGTGTTAAGCGCTGGCGTTACCGCCTCACCTATGACGAAGGTCAATCCTATATTAAAACCTCATCCTGGTTTGATCACGATACTCCGCAGACAATCGAACTGACAATGGCGGGAAAATGCAAAATTGTCGTGGAACTCGTCGATCGGGCAGGCAATGAGGGGACCTCCGTTTCCGGTTACTTTCAGCTTAACGAAGGTGACTCGGTGGCCGGCCAGTTGTTTGTTCCCGCAGCGCATCCAGATGAAACTGAATACGCAATGCTGCATGCTCTTTGCGATGGCTGCAATCCCCAAAAGCAGCAGACGGTGACCGTCTGGCTGCAGGATGAGGTGATTTTTGAACAACAGCTGCCGGCGCTGCCGGAACAGACGATCAGAATTCCGTTTACGCTGAACGATGAAACGGCGATCATGCGGGCCCGGGTTGATTATGAACTGGACAAAGACCCGGACGATAATGAACTTCGTGTTAACATCGGCACAATATCCCGTCAGTTTCAACAAACCGGGGAAGAACAGCTTGAGTTTAACGGAGCGGTCATGTTCACCATAAATCAGAAGGAGGAACAGAAGAATTACGCGGAAACGTTGACATTGATCAGTCCTTTGCCCAAGTCAGACTATTTTGCGGGGGAAGGGATCGAAGCGGGGATTCAATATCATTATGTCAATGAATGCGCCGCGGTTGTAAACTGGGCCTGCAAAGCTGATACCACGCTGGTCAATGCGAAAGCAAAGGCAATTTTTGATCAGGGCGCAGAGCCGGTACGCGAAAAATACGCAGTGGGCGCACATTACGAAATTCCGTTTGAAAGACAGGGCGACAGTCTGGTATTGCCGAAGATGTGGGCAAGCCAGTATGAAGGCTGGATCAACGACGAACCCGTTTTCGAGAAGCTGGACGCTGACGATCAGATTCTGGAAGCCGGCCGGCGATGGTATACCGATCCGCTGAAGGACCCAAACGATTTGTTTTATACGCTGCAGGGTGAGAAAATGGCGGTCAATGAATTTTCGTTTAAAATGCTGCGAACCGCGGTTATTGACAGCCGGATGAAAGATCAGTATCGAATTAAATTTGCGAATCCGCAGGATGCACAGACATTTGATACGCCGTTGTGGCGGCCGTATCTCGACTGGTTTGCTCAGCTGGCGGGAAAAACTGCGCTGGCCGCTGCTAATCTGAATGGAGCGGAGGCGGAAAGATCGCTGCCTGAAGAACAATGAAGAATGTACCCGATTTTGAAACAGAACGAATTAAAAGCGAGCCCAGCTCGCTTTTAATAGCGTTTAATAATTTTAATGGTGACGGAACATTTGCGATATGATCCGGTTTCGTCATTACATCCGGTCGGCTGTGTCCGTTCAATACACTCTTTGCGTTTTTGAAAGATAATCGTTCTTGGACGGCAGGTGGAATCACAATCATCCGGGCAGGAATCTCCGCCGTCGCCACAATCACAGTCGTTACCGCAATCACAGTCGTTACCGCAATCGCAGTCATTACCGCAATCGCAGTCATTACCACAATCACAGTCGCAATCGCAATCACAGTCGCAATCACAGTCGCAATCACAGTCACAGTCGCAGTCACAATCATTCCCACCGCCGTTATCATCGTCGCCGCATCCCTTATCACAATCACATCCGCAGCCGCAGCCGCAACCCTGATTTCCGCAGCCGCAGCCCTGATTCCCTCCGCAGTTGCCATTGTCGCATCGGCAGCCATCGTCGCAGTCGTCTTCGCAACAATGATATACGACTTCGTTTTCTGCCTGGATCTGATCTTCCGGCGTATCCCAGCCGTTGTCGTCGAATAGAATCCGCGGCTGTGTTCTTTCCTTTCGCTGATGCACTTTAATGTTGAGTTGTTCCATAGGCTAATCCTCCCTTGTTCAGTATCAGTGTATTCCGGCTTCGACAAGAAGTTCCAAAATAATCTTGAGAACAAAAAGAAGATTCAGAAACTCAGCGGATTTTAAGAGTTCTGCCGTTTAAAGCGGGGAAACACCCTGCCTGGATACCAGTGAAAAATCCGCACGGGGCGCTGAGAAAAAGATACAATCTGATTGCGGTTTTGCATTTAACTGAGCCGCTGGAATAAAATGAAAAGGAGATCTCAATCGTCTTGTCTGAATAAAAGAATGAGGAAACAAGATTACGGAAATGAAATGGTTTTGGAAATTTACAATTTATGAAAAAATATTTCATACTTTTTTCTTCCTGAGCAGGAAAAATCAGGGTAAGAAGTAAAAGCGGAGATGGGATCAGCAATGTTTCAAAATGGTAAAACTCGGAATAAAAAGGCAGAAATCCGTTGTCGTTGATATCTGTCTATTCATTATGAATAAAAATGAAAAAGTTTACAGAAAATGAAAATGTTTTGTTTTTTGCTTGACAACCCGTTCTCTGCGCTGTAAACTGAGGTTAATCAAAATCAATGAACAGAAGAGTAGTCATGAATGTGGCCGAAAGCGAGCGAACGAGGGTGGAAGGTTCGCGGCTAACGCATGATGAAGCGCATCTGGGAGATGGAATTCTGAATAAAATAGGAATTCACGTGTTTCCGCGTTAAGGATTGAGGGGGTTGGCTGTTGAAGCCGGCAACTAGAATGGTACCGCGATCAATCGTTTCTAGACATTTGGAAACGATTTTTTTATGATCACAGATTCAGTCTATTGCGGCAGTTATCAGCATACCCTGCTCCAGCGGAGATCAACTCCGCGGTTAAACCAGAAAAGGAAGGGAAAGTAAATGAAGAAGCTAGGAATTATTCTCTGTGCGGCTATGCTGATGCTGGTCAGCGCATGCTCCAGCGGCAACGGCGGCGGTTCGGCAACGACAAGCACAGGCGCCGATCCGGAGAATCTGAAAGTTGCAATCGGCGGCCAGATTACGACCTTGGACCCAGGTTTGAGTACCGAAACAGTCAACAACTACGTTCTGCGTCATACGACGGCAGGTCTGTTCCGTCAGGATGAGGAAAATAACATCGTCAACGATTTGTGCGACAGTTATACCGTTTCCGACGACGGTCTGACGTACACCTTCAAATTAAAGGAAGGCGTTGTCTGGAGCGACGATCAGCCGCTGTCGTCAAAAGATTTTGAATATGCCATTCTGCGCAATCTGACTTACGGAGCGGAGAATTCATGGGCAGTCTACTACCCGAGCTCTTATTTGAAAGGCGCGGAAGAAATTCTGGCCGACGACACCTTTGATCCTGAAAACGACACAATCGAAGGCATTGAAACGCCGGATGATCAGACGCTGGTTCTGAACTTGAAGAAACCGTGCGCCTGGTTCCCGCAGATGCTGACCAATAACGTGTGGAAGCCGCTGCGCGCTGATTTTGCAACCCAGCATGACTCCTTATGGGCATTGAAACCGGGTTATCCATCTGTCGGCGCTTATGTTTTGAAAGAATGCAATGAAAATGAAAAAGCAATCGTTGTGAAAAACGATAAATACTACGATGCGGATTCCGTAACGATGCCGCAGATCACATTCCTGGTCATGAGCGATACCGACGCGCAGGCGCTGGCGTTCAAGAACAATGAGATTGATATTGCCCTTTCTATCACTCCGACATTGGCAGAAACTTATTCCAATCCGGGCGAAATCTGGAATAAACCAGATGTTTCCAACTACTTCCTGGCGATCAATTCCGGCTCTACCGGTCCGGAAACAATGCAGAATGTCGATGTTCGCCGCGCATTAGCCCTGGCGATTGATAAAGACGCGCTGGTCAGCGCTGTCGGCAGTTCTGAATATTACAAAGTTCTTAACGGCTATATTCCGGAAGGTTTAGCCGGAGCAGAAGGGGATTTCCGTCTGGAAGAAGACGCAAAGGAAAAATATCTGGAATATGATCCGGAAGAAGCGAAAGCCCTGTTAGCCAAAGCTGGTTATGATGAAAGCAATCCGCTGAAGTTAACCTACAAATATTCGCAAACCCAGCTGCATGCCGATGTTGCGCAGATCCTGCAGCAGATGTGGCAGAACGTGGGCATCGATTGCGAACTGACCGTTGTTGAATCCGGCGTCTTCTACGATCAGATTGATAACGGCGACTTTGAGATCTGCCGTTATGGCTACAGCGCGGGCGATGATCCGTCGCAGTATCTGAGCTTGTGGACAACTGGTCAGCAGGTCGTTGCGGCCGTTGACGATCCGACGTATGACAAGATGGTCGATGAAGCGGGCTATCTGGTCGATCACACGGAATACATGAATGCCCTGCATGCCGCTGAGCATTATCTGGTTCAGGAAATGGTTTACGTTATTCCGCTGTTTAACTACAACACTCCGTGTCTGTTAAAAACAAACGTCAAGGGCGTTCAGATGTGGGGATTGAATCCGTATTTTGGCAGCGTAACTGTCGAAGCTGCGGCTGAGTAATCCAAAAAGAAGCGAGGATGGAGAGCTCCATCCTTCTTCTTTTTAACCGTTGGTCAACCTGCGGCTGAAACTGAAGGTAGTATTGCAGGACAGGATAAGCGGCTGATCTAAAATCGCATCCTTGAAGTTCAGTTTTTCGTATAAGGTCAGTCAGAATCGGAAAAGAAAACGGAACCTCTCCCAAGTCTTTGAAAAATGATTGAAAATATTTTCATGAAAATTCATAAAATATTTCATGAAAGTGTTGACATTTATTCTCACGGGTGTAAAATTAAGAACAATCCAGAAAGAGAATGGGGGATTCTATATGAGAAAGTGGATAGCCTTAGTTTGTTCCTGTATGCTTCTGCTTGCGGGCTGCAGTACAAAGGAAGAGGGAACCGCAGGTTCCGGTCAGACGCCGACCAACGATCCGGCAGAAACCAACGAGCTGACCGTAGCGGTCGGCGCGCAGTTTACAACGTTGGATCCGGCGTTGAATTCCGAACTCATCAACGGGTATGTTATGCAGCATACTTACAGTACTTTGTTCACCAAGGACGAGGACAATAACCTGATTGAGGATTTAGCGGAAAGCTGTGATATCAGCGAAGATGGTCTGACCTACACCGTTAAATTGAAAGAAGGTATTCAATGGAGCGATGGGGTTCCATTAACCGCCGAGCATTTCCGTTATGGAATTGTCCGCGCGCTGACCTATGGCGCTGAAAACGCCTGGTCGATTTACAATCTGGTCACTTATCTGGACGGTGCCGCCGCTTATGAAAGCGACGATACTCAGGATGCGGAAACCTTGCAGATTCCGGGGGTTCAGGCCGTTGACGATACGACGCTGGTATTCCAGCTGACTAAACCATGCGCTTTCTTCAAAGCCCTGCTGAACTCATATGCCTTTATGCCGGTCCGCGCTGATTTCGCGCCGCAGCATGATTCCACCTGGTCCTTCGCGCCGGGCTATCCGAGCGTCGGTCCGTACATTCTGGAAGAATGCAATGAAAACGACAAGATTGTCGTTACAAAGAATGAAAACTATTACCGTGCTGATGAGATCACGCTGGATAAGATTACATTCCAGGTCATGACGGACATGGATGCTCAGGCGCTGGCGTTTAAGAACAATGATATCGACATCGCGCTGCGCGTCAATTCTTCTTTGCCGTTAACTTACGAAAATAAAGAAGAATTGTGGAAAGTTGAAAGTCCGTCCAACTATTTCCTGGTTATCAACAGCGGTCCGACAGGTCCGGAATGGATGAAAGATGTCCGTGTCCGCCGCGCACTGGCTTTAGCGATTGATAAAGAAGCGATGGTTACCGCGGTTGGCGACCCTTCCTATTACGTTCCGTTAGACGGCTATGTGCCAAACGGTTTGAAAGGGGCGGAAAAGGATTTCCGTACGGAAAGCGACGAGAAAGAAAAATTCCTGCAATACGACCCGGAAGAAGCCAGGAGACTGCTGAAAGAAGCAGGTTACGACGAAACAAATCCGCTGAAGATTACTTATAAGTATTCCCAGACGACGCTGCATGCTGACGTTGCTGCCGTTCTGCAGGGAATGTGGAAAGCGATCGGCGTTGAATGTGATTTAGAAGTTGTTGAATCCGGCGTTTATTACAATCAGATCTTCAACGGCGACTTTGAAATTGCCCGTTATGGTTATACAGCCAGTGACGATCCATCTCAGTTTCTGACGTTGTGGACGACAACGCAGCAGCAGACACCGGCGGTGGATGATCCGGAATATGACAAGATGATGGACGCCGCAACCTACATTGTCGATTATACAGAATATATGGAAGCGCTCCATGATATCGAACATTATTTGGTTCAGGAACAGGTTTATCTCATTCCGCTGTTCAATTACGGCGATCCGATGTTAAAGAAAACCTACGTTAAAAACACGACGCATGTCGGAGCAACGCCATTCTACGGCTATTGCACGATCGAAAAGTAACGACTCTTCAGAGGTCTGGCTGTCCAGACCTCTTCCCCTGTCGGGGGAAAAGAAAAGATGTAAAAAAGCAATGGAAAATGTTTCAGAAAACATTGTGAAACAAATTGACAAGAAGCCTAAAAGAAGATAGAATAAAACCATTACAAAAACTTTGGATTCAGTCTGTCCGGTCATGCTTGAATCGACAGTTTTTGCAGGAAAGGGGGCATTTTAATGTTTAAGTATGTATTAAAACGGATTGGCGTCGGAATTTTGACGTTGTTCATTCTGGCGACCGTAACCTTTTTTTTGATGAAGATTATACCGGGTTCTCCGTTTGCTGGTGAAAACACGAAAATTCCGGCTTCCGTTCAGGAAAAGCTGATGGCGAAGTACAATCTGGACAAACCGGTTCTGGAACAGTATGTCATTTATATGAAAAGCGCTGTCCAGGGAGATTTCGGCGTGTCGACCTTCCGTAAAGGCCGCAGTGTTAACGAAATTATTGCGATTGGCATGCCGGTCACGGCGAAGCTGGGCTTTGTCTCGTTTGTGATCGCGATGGTGGTCGGCATTACGCTGGGCACGATCGCAGCCTTTACCAAACATAAATGGATCGACAACCTCGTCATTGCAATCGCGACTGCCGGCGTCAGTATTCCGGGATTCCTGTTGGCGCTGTTGTTGATGATTGTGTTCGGGGTCTGGCTGCACATGTTCCCGATCGTCGGCTTGTCAAGCTGGAAGCACTATGTGCTGCCGGCAGTATCTCTGGCGCTTTCGCCGATCGCGATGATCGCCCGGCTGACCCGTTCCAGCATGATGGAAGTCATGCGTCAGGATTATATGGTTTTAGCCCGGTCCAAGGGTTCCTCTCAGCTGAAGGTTATTGTGAAACATGGTTTGAAAAACGCGATGATTCCAGTCATCACTTATGCCGGACCGCTGATCGCCACGCTGATGACAGGCTCGTTCGTTATTGAAAGTCTGTTTTCGGTACCAGGGATCGGTGCGGAATACGTGACAAGTATTTCCAACCGTGACTATACGATGATTATGGGCCTGACGATTTTCTTCGGCGCTTTTATCATCATCGCCAATATCATCACCGATATTTTGAACGCTGTCGTTGATCCGCGGATCAAGCTGGACAGCTAGAAGGGAGCTAGCGATGGAAGAAAAAGAACTCGTGCTGGATGACAGTCTGTTTGAACCGCTGGACAGCAGCGAAAAAAACAACGAATTTATTGCCATTGAAAGCAAAACTTATCTCCAGGATGCTTGGCGGCGTTTCAAAAAGAATAAGCTGGCTCTGTTCGGATTGATCTTTTTGATTTTAATCACTCTGGCGGCGATCATCATTCCGATGGTTTCTCCGTTTACCTATGATGGTCAGGATCTGGCCAACCGCAATGCTTTGCCGAATATGGTGCATCTGATGGGCACGGACAAGCTGGGCCGCGATATCATGGTGCGCGTTATGTACGGCGCGCGGATTTCCCTGACGATCGGGTTTGTCGCCGCGTTTCTGAATCTGATCATCGGCGTTATTTACGGCGGGATCAGCGGCTTTGTCGGCGGCAAGGTTGATATGGTCATGATGCGGATCGTCGACTGCATCTATGCGATTCCGTCGATGCTGTACGTCATCCTGATCATGATGATTTTCGGATCGAATATGTTTTCGGTCTTGTTAGGCATTTCCATTTCCTCCTGGGTCGGCATGGCCCGGCAGGTCCGCTCGCAGATCCAGACACTGAAGCAGCAGGAATTCTCGATGGCGGCGTTTGTCATCGGCGCCAGTAAGAAAAGGATCCTGTTTAAACATCTGATTATCAACTGTATGGGACCGATCATCGTTTCCGCAACCTTAATGGTGCCGAACGCGATCTTTACCGAAGCGTTCCTGAGCTTCATCGGCATCGGCATCAGCGCGCCGCAGGCAAGCTGGGGCACTTTGGCTTCGGAAGCCCGCGGTCTGGTGCAGAGCTATCCAATTCAGATTATCTGGCCGGTCGCGGCGATCTGTCTGACGATGTTGTCGCTGAACTTCATTGGCGATGGTTTCGGCGAAGCGCTGGACCCGAAGAAGAGATAAGGAGGAGAAAACCATGAATGAACTGTTGAAAGTTGATCATCTGACCGTGGATTTCTCCACCGATCAGGGCACGGTGCACGCGGTCCGCGACGTCTCGTTCTGCGTTTATCCGCAGGAAGTGCTCGGCATCGTCGGCGAATCCGGTTCCGGCAAGAGCCAGACGATGTATTCCGTCATGGGTTTATTGGCGGATAACGGTAAGATCACTGCGGAAGATATTTTGTTTGACGGCAGGAAAATCCATGAATCCGCATTTAAGAATCATACGGAATATGAAAAGACGATGCAGCATATCCGCGGCAACGACATGGCGATGATTTTCCAGGATCCGATGACGTTTTTGAATCCGGTTTTGAAAATCGGCACACAGCTGATCGAACCGTTGCAGAATCATACGAAGATGTCGAAGAAAGAATGCGAACAGAAAGCGATTGAGCTGATGCGTCAGGTTGGCATACCTTCTCCGGAAAAGCGGATGAATCAATACCCTTACGAGTTTTCCGGCGGCATGCGGCAGCGGATTATCATCGCGATGGCGCTGGCCTGCAATCCAAAGCTGATCATTGCGGACGAACCGACAACCGCGCTGGACGTAACAATCCAGGCGCAGGTGCTGGAACTGATCCAGGATATGAAAGAAAAGCTTGGTTCCTCCGTTATCATGATTACCCACGATCTGGGCGTTGTCGCCAGTTTGTGCAACCGGATCGCGATTATGTACGGCGGCAAGATAGTTGAAATCGGCACGGACAAAGAAATTTTCTATGAACCGAAGCATCCTTATACTCAGGGGCTGTTGAACTGCATCAACAATCCGGAGGACGACGACAAAGATCTTCAGCCGATCCCGGGCTCTCCGCCGGATTTATTAAATCCGCCGAAGGGTTGTCCGTTTGTCGACCGCTGTGAAAAGGCCATGCGGATCTGTAAGGAACAGATGCCTTCCGCCACGGCTTTCTCCAAAACGCACGAATGCGCCTGCTGGCTTAATGAATTGAAGAAAAGGGAGGGTAAAAAATGAACAGCGAAGTCATTTTAAAAGTTACCGACCTGAAGACCCATTTCGACGTCACCAAGGGCATGTTTTCGAAGAAGCAGATTGTCAAGGCTGTCGACGGCGTCAGCTTTGAAATTCATAAAGGCGAAACCTTTGGATTAGTCGGTGAATCCGGCTGTGGAAAATCCACGCTGGGCCGCACGATCGTGAAATTATACGAACCGACAGCCGGCACGATTGAATACAAAGGGCAGGATATCACCAAGCTGAAAGGCAAGGAGTTAAAAGAATTCCGGAAATCGGTTCAGATGATTTTCCAGGATCCGTATGCATCGCTGAACCCGCGGATGACCGTTGGCGAAATCATCCGGGAACCGATGGATATCCACAATATTTACAACAGTTCAAAAGAACGTGAAGACCGGGTCGTGGAGCTGTTGAAAATCGTCGGATTGAAACCGGACCATATTCGCCGCTATCCGCATGAATTCTCCGGCGGCCAGCGGCAGCGCATTTCGATCGCCAGAACGTTGGCGCTGAATCCGGATTTCATCATCTGCGACGAACCAATTTCCGCACTGGACGTTTCCATTCAGGCACAGATTATCAATCTGTTGAAGAACATTCAGAAGGAATTGGGCATTTCCTATCTGTTTGTGGCTCATGATCTGAGCATGGTCAAACATATTTCTGACCGAATCGGCGTCATGTATCTGGGCAACATGGTAGAGATCGGCGAAAGCAGCGATCTGTATCACAACCCGATGCATCCTTACACCAAAGCGCTGTTATCGGCTGTTCCGATTCCGGATCCGGAAATCGGCAAGTCCAAGAAGCGGATCGTCCTGCAGGGCGAGCTGCCAAGCCCGCTGGATCCGCCGTCAGGCTGTGCTTTCCGCACCCGCTGTCCGTATGCGACCGAGGAATGCGCTAAAGCCAAACCGCAGCCTTCGATCATCAACGGCCGTCAGGTTTCCTGCTTCCAGTTTCAAGCGGGATCAAAACGATAAGCTATATCACACGGGATTTCCTGGGAAGTTCCGTGTTTTTTTGTCTTTATAAACAAGTGAAGTTGATAGGCAAAAGCCGTAAAAAAGATTACAATGGAAACATAGAGGCTGGTTGAAAGGGATAATTTATGTTTAAAGAAGATATGAATGAAATAAGACGTATTATGAAAACAGCGAACAAGCAGGTGTGTTGGAAAATATATTTTCTTATCGGTCTGGGCTGCTGTTCCTGGCTGTTTGCGCGCAATCAACAAGTTGCGGAAACGGCGCTGATCTCGATGAAGCCGTTTGGCTGCGAAACCTATGAAATTACAAGGAAGACAGCCAGCGCACAAGCGGGCAATCAGCGTTATCAAATCGAAATGAACTGTAAGAAATATGGAAAAGTGGGAATGACTCTGCGTGCTTCGCTGTTCCGTTCTGACGAAACCGATTGGCTGGATCAACGAATTCGATCGGAATTGAGTACTTATTTCGAGAATGTAGTGCGCGGACATGCGGAAGACGTGATGCCAAACAAGGTAACGCAAGAACAAGTGGCTGCGATGAGCTTGACAGAAGCGGGGCTACATCAGCCGTTACAGCAACTCAAGACACAAATTGAAGCCTTTCAGCCGGAAGGTACAGAAGCGTTGTTCTTCATTCTGTGCAGAGACGGCCGGGCAGCGGCGATCACGATGAGTTCAGAGGAATTACTGACAAAGGAAGGTGTTGAAGAATTGCGGACCTTTCTTAATGCGGATCTATCGTTTATCATAGAACAATAAAACAATATGAATTTCTTTTTCCGCTGCGAAGATTAGACTTTTCAAGTAAAAAATTGAAATATACAAGGAGAAAACAAGATATTCCCAAGGTAAGCTTAAGGCTGTTCAGCTTGGAGGAAACTGAAGATGGTCAAAAATGAAAATTCAACGTCGCTGGGGGATGAATTGAAATACGCATGGGAGCGCAGCCGAAAACATCGGAAATGGCGAAACCGGTGTCTGCTGAGTGTACTTGTCGTTGCCCTGGGCGCTTTTCTATATTTCAAACACCAGGAAAGAGTATCGCCGGTCTTGTTGTCGCTGAAACCTTTCGGCTGCGATCATTTCACAGCCAGCGGTCAGGATGCGCATCGCGATGCTCTGGGGGAACTCAATTACACGGTACAGCTGCGCTGTGAGGACGCAGGCAGTCTTTTGAAGGCAAGCGTATCGCTGATCGAGTCGGCACGGCCTTTGCAGCTTATGAATTTGATGAAGCAGGATCTGCGCGGCTATCTGAAAGGCCAGCGAAATGCGCAGACACGTTGTAAAACCAGCTGTCTGCGGCTGCCGGAGGAACTTGACGAAACTTGGCTTGCATCGCTGACGTTTGAAGAAAGTCAGGTCCTGAAGGATCCACAGGCGGCAATCCGACAGATCCGGCAGGCGCAGATTCCTGGCACACAGGACACCTGTTTTTTCCTGCGGCGGGAAAACCGTGTGATTTTTGTGCAGCTGACAGGGGAAGATTCGCTATCCGAATCTGCACTGAAAGAACTACTTTCCTTATTCGACGCCGATTTCTCCTTTTTAGATGCCTGAATAAGCTGATTGTCTCGAATGCCGCTGTTCATACGCTATAAACTTTCATCAAGATCGGCGTTTATCCACGCCGTTTTTCTTTTCCTGCATAGACATGAATGAGGAGGTGAGATCAATGGCAAAAATTATGGTTTATGATCCGGACACCAATCAGATTTATACGGAATGGCGGGCAGAAAACGACCCGATGCCGTATTCCTACGGCAGGACGTTATTAGTCCGGGAATTCCGTGGTTCCAGCCGGTCCACGGTTTTCTGGACGACGACGACGGCGATGGAAGCCTGGAACGCCACCCGGCGGACCTACGGCGCGGCGATTCCGGTCGGTTACGCGTTTAAGCGGATCTGGGAAGGCGGCCACGGCCTGCAGTCACAGCATTACGTCGGCGTCTCCTTTGACGTCGGCCAGCGGCTGTCGCAAAGTCAGCGTAATCAGATCTGGCGGACAGCGAACAACCTCGGCGTCTGGGGTTATGTCGAACCCCTGTCGATGACCCCGACCTGGGTTCACTTCGACCGCCGTTATGCCCGCGGCGCCTGCGGCGGCACATCGGGATTCCCGACGCTGCGTGAAGGTTCGGTGGGCTGCTACACGCTGGTGCTGCAGGACGCACTGAATGCCCTGGGCTATTCGACGCGCTGGCTGGATGGCAAATTCGGCAACGCGACCCGCACAGCGCTGATTCAGTATCAGCGCGATAACGGTTTGGGCGCAGACGGTATCGCCGGCTGTCAGACCTGGAGAAGAATTGCGGCGGAAGTCGTCGGCATCGGACGAACCCCGACGGTGATCGATCCATAAACAGACAAGGCAGGCTCAGCCTGCCTTACATACAGAATAGAAGTGAAAATTAAGAATGGAAAGAATTGGGGAATTTCATATGTTTAAAGGAAGGAAAAATTCGGTAATCCCCCTTTATGAAGGCTTTTTTTTAAGAAAAGAACGAAAAAATACAAATGAAAGCTGATTTTCAACTTTGCAAAAAACATTTCTATGCTATAATCATTGAGTCTTATCGTATATCTTCACAGGGAACAGCGTGAAGAGTTTCTACCCAATGGCTATATATTGGACTACGATAGAATTCAAGGGACAATTCTGTCTGTGACTTCTATCGAATCGGTAGAAGTTTTTTATTTGAAATCAGGAAGGAGAACTCATGAAAAAACAGTCAACAATCCTGCTGATCGCGCCGATCACGATCCTGCTTGTGGTCGTGCTGATCCTTCCGCTTCTGGCGGTTCTGTTACCAACCGTGTTTGAAGGCGGGGCGGTGACGTTAGGCCGCTACATCGCCTTTTTCCAGGATCCCTATTACATCAAAATCTTTATCCGGACGCTGCGGATCGCGTTAGTCTGCACGCTGGTCTGCATGATTCTGGGGATTCCGACGGCGTATTTTATTTCCCGGGTCTCAAAGAAATGGCGCGGTATTCTGATGTCCGTCGCACTGTTTCCGATGCTGACAAACTCGGTCATCCGGGCCTTTGCCTGGATCAACATTCTCGGCAAGAACGGCATCGTAAATCAGATTCTTTCCGCGCTGCATCTGGTCGATCAGCCGCTGTCGATGCTGTACACCGAATTCTCCGTTCTCGTTGGTACGATCTATCTGTTTCTGCCGCTAATGATCATCACGCTGGTCGGCGTCATGGAAAACATTGACAACGATATGATGGAAGCGGCGGAAAGTCTGGGCGCCAGCCGGCTGCTTTCATTCTTTAAGGTCATTCTGCCGATGTCGATTCCGGGCATTATCACCGGGGCGGTGCTGGTGTTTACCGGCGCGATGACGGCGTACACGACGCCGCAGTTATTAGGCGGCCCGAAAAACATGCTGCTGTCGACGCTGATCTATCAGCGAGCGATGACGCTCAACGACTGGACCGGCGCGAGCGTGGTGGCGTTAGTGATGATCGTGACGACGCTGATCGTTATGAAGGGACTTAATGCCATTGCCGGCCGGCTGGATAAGCGGGGTGAAAACTGATGCGTAAAAATAAATTTCTGACCTTCTATGCCTGTCTGGTGTTCGGCTTTCTGTTTCTGCCGCTGGCGATCATTGCGGTGACGGCGTTCAACACGGCGTCGACGATCAGTTTTCCGATCTCCGGCTTTACCTTCAAATGGTTTGCCAACGTCTTCGCGACGAAATCCTTCCTCAGCGGCTTCCAGCTCAGCTTCATGCTGGCGATCGTGGCGACGCTGATCGCGCTGCTGGTCGGAGTCCCGGCCGCTTATGCGCTCAGCCGCAACAGCGTCAGAGGCAAAAAACTGCTGAAAAGCTTCTTCTTGTCTCCGACGATCATTCCGGGCATCGTCGTCGGTTATTCGTTATATCAGTTCATCGTTCTGAAGCTGAAGCTGCCGGTCATGCAGGGCTTACTGATCGGTCACTTCCTGGTTGTGCTGCCTTATGTCATCCGGGTTGTCGGCTCTGCGCTGGAACAATTTGATTTTTCGATTGAGGAAATGGCCTGGACGCTGGGCTGCGGCAAGGCGCAGGCGTTCTTCAAGGTCGTGCTGCCGAATATTTCTTCAGGAATTGTCGCGGCGTTTATGCTGGCGTTCATCAATTCCTTCAACAACATTCCGGTTTCGATGTTCTTAAGCGGGCCGGGCGTGCGGACGCTGCCGACGGCATTGATGAATTACATCGAATATTTCTATGATCCGACCGTCTCGGCGGTCAGCGTGCTGCTGATGGCGGCGACGATCGCGATCATGTTTGTGGTCGAAAAGACACTGGGCATCGGGGCCCTGACGAAGTAGGAGGAAAAGCATGTCAAAGGTAACCTTAAACGATATCAACGTCAGCTATGACGGCAAAACCCAGATCCTCAAGGGCCTGAATTTAGAGATCGGCGAAGGCGAGCTGGTGTCCCTGTTAGGACCTTCCGGCTGCGGCAAGACGACGACACTGCGGGTCATCGCCGGATTCATCATTCCCAGCAGCGGTCAGCTGTTTGTCGATACGGAAGAAATGACGAAAGTACCGGTGCACAAGCGCAACTTCGGTCTGGTCTTCCAGAGCTACGCGCTGTTTCCACATTTAAGCGTCTATGAAAACGTTGCGTTCGGCTTAAAGCTGAGAAAGATGGAAAAAGCAGAAATGGACCGCAAGATCAAGGAAATTCTGGAGGTCTGCGATCTGACGGAGTACGCCCAGCGCTTTCCGAAGCAGCTCTCCGGCGGGCAGCGGCAGCGTGTCGCACTGGCCCGGGCGCTGGTCATTGAGCCGCGCTTACTGTTATTGGACGAACCGTTGTCCAATCTGGACGCGAAGCTGCGTCTGAACATGCGCGTCGAGATCAAGCGGCTGCAGAAGAAGCTGGGCATCACGACGGTATTTGTCACTCACGATCAGGAAGAATGCTTCTCGATTTCGGATAAAGTCGCGGTCATGAACGGCGGCGTGATCGAACAGTTCGGCACACCGGAGGAAATCTACTCCCGGCCGAAAACGGAGTTTGTCGCTCGGTTTATCGGCTTTGAAAATTTCATCCAGCTGCGCAGGACTCAAGCAAATACCTATCGGGCCAACGACGGTTCTCTCTTCACCGCCAAGATGGATTGTGGGAAAAGCGAATGTCTGGGCACGATCCGTCCGGACGATATCCAGATCGTCACGAATGAGGAGGCCGCTGGCAACACCGTCACAGCTAAAATTGAGGTCCGCACCTATTTGGGCAAGAGCTATCAATATGAGCTGAGCACACCGATCGGGCGGTTAGTCGTTAACGACGGCTCCGGCGCGCTTTACAAAGCTGGCGACACGATCAAAATCCAGCTGCCGGCCGCCAAGATCGTACTGGTTTAATCTAATTTCCTGCCGCGGCCATCCTGCGGGATGAGGCGGCAGGAAGAATGACGCACTCTGCTTCCGAGCAGAAACCGTCGGGTTTTCTGAGAAACATCTGGAAAATCCGCCGGACTTCCGTTTGGAATTTCCATAGAAGAACTAGCTGACATTTTAAGGAGGAAAGAAAATGAGAAAGCTGATGATTTCGCTCTGCGCTCTGGCCATGATTGCGGCTGTGAGCGGCTGTTCCAGCAAGCCGGAAGGCGAAGGCCAGATCGAAGGCCAGCGCACGCTGACCGTTTCGACCTGGGGGTTAAGCGAAGACGTGCTCGTTGAGGATGTGTATGGCCCGTTTGAGGAACTGTGCAACTGTAAGGTCATCCTGGAAACCGATACGACGGCCAATCGTTATACCAAGTTGTCCACCAACCCGGATTCCACCGTCGACGTCATCGAGCTGTCGCAGGCTGCGGCGGCCAACGGCTATGTCGCCGACCTGTTTGAAAAGATCGACACCACCCAGATTCCGAATCTGGACAACATCATTGACGGCGCGAAATCGACGGTGGCCCAGGGATACGGTCCGGCTTATACGCTCAACAGCATTGGCATCATTTATGATAAGGAAGCTGTCGGCTTTGAAATTACCAGCTGGGCTGATTTGTGGAAGCCGGAACTGGCCGGCAAGCTGTCGATTCCGGAGCTGTCGACGACCTTTGGTCCGGCGATGGTTTACCTGGCTTCCGACTACAAGGGCGTCGATATCACAACGGATGACGGGGCAGCGGCATTTGAAGCGCTGAACGAGCTGAAATCCAATATCGTCAGAACCTATTCCAAGTCAAGCGATTTGGCAAATATGTTTGCGGCCGGGGAAATCGCGGTTGCGGTCGTCGGCGACTTCGGCGTGCCGGTCATCAAGAATGCGGCTCCGAATGTGGAATTCGTCGTCCCAGCCGATTACACCTACGCGAACTTCAATACGATTGATATCAATAAGAACTCCAAAAACAAAGATCTGGCTTACATGTATATCAACTGGCGCATTTCCCAGGAACTGCAGTCCGTCACCGCGGTCACGCTGAACGAAGGCCCGGTTAACAAGAACGTGGAACTGACGCCGGAACAGTCCGCGAACATGACTTACGGCGACGTGGCGGAGCGTGCGAAGTCGATCGACTATTCGTTTGTCAACCCGCTGATGGCGCAGTGGACGGATCAGTGGAACCGCACGATCAACAACTAACATCTGGAAATCTTCCTGAAGGATCAGGAAGCAACGACAAGGCAGGGTCCAACACGGATCCTGCCCTGTTTCAAATCAGAGGCGAAAGGAGAAAACCGCATGAGTACAATGAGAATCCGCAACGTCCGCGTGTTCAACAGCTATACGCAGACATTTGAGGAAAAAAGCGTGCTGATCCGTGACGGACAGTTCGCGCAGCTGCAGGAAACCGAAGAGGAACAACGCCGGCCCGCCGATCAGGAAATCGACGCTCAGGGACGCTGGATGATTCCCGGCTTGATCGACATCCACATGCATGTTGAAAGCTCGATGACCATCCCGACCGAATTTTCCCGGCAGGCGCTGTCCTTCGGCGTCACGACGGTGGTCGCCGATCCGCATGAGATCGCCAACGTGTTCGGGCTGTCAGGCATCGAAGCGTTCATGGCCAGCGAGCCGGTCATGGATATTTTCTATGGAATCCCCTCTTCTGTTCCGTCGACCAATCCGGATTGCGAAACGACCGGCGGCGTGATCGGTCTAGAAGAAGTGGACAAGCTGCTGGACAATCCGCAAATCCGCTGCCTGGGCGAGGTCATGAACTTCAAGGAGCTGGTCAGTGAGGAAGACACGCTGATCCGCCAGATTATCGCGCTGTGCAAAAAGAAACGGCCGCTGCTGCCGTTAGAGGGGCATTGCCCGAAGATCAGCGGGGCGGATCTGGCGAAGTTTATCGCTTCCGGCGTCAATGCCGATCATACTCAGCAAACTCCGGAAAGCATCGTTGAGAAAATCACCAACGGAATGTTCTTGGAAATGCAGGGCAAATCGATCCATGAAGATACCATCCGCACATTGATGGAGCATCAGTTCTACGAATATTTCAGTCTGGTGACCGATGATGTGATGCCGGATCATTTTCTGCACGGCCATCTCAATCAGGTTTTGCTTTCCGCTGTGCACTGCGGCCTGCCGATGGAAAAGGCCATTTACTGCAGTACCTTCACCTCTGCCCGGCGGATGCGTCTGGACGATCGCGGCGTGATCGCTCCGGGGAAAATCGCGGATTTCGTGCTGCTGGACAGTCTGGAAGACTGGACCGTACATCAGGTTTATAAAAACGGCGTTCTGGTCAGCGAACCGCAAAGCGGCTACGCGATTGCGGAAAAGCCGGTTTCCTTCCCGCCGGAATTTTACCATTCGCTGCATCACCGGCCCTTGACGGAAGACGATTTACTCGTCCGGGTTTCCCCGTCGGCGAAGTCCGTGACCGCCCAGGTCATCGAAATTAATCCGCGGGCGACATTTACGCGGCTGATAACTGCGGAACTGCCGGTGAAAAACGGCGTTGTTCAGTGGCAGGACCACGGGTTGGCGTTAATGGCCTGCATCGAGCGTTATGGCAAGGGCGGACAGATCGCGCTGGCGTTTACGACTGGAGGAATTCAGAAAAACGGCGCGGTTGCGTCCTCCTGGGCGCATGATCATCACAATCTGATGGTCATGGGCTCCAATGTTCCGGATATGATCGCGGCGGCCAATCATCTGCTTGCAATCCAGGGCGGCTACTGTGTCTGCGTTGATGAGAAAATCATAGCTTGCGCTTCATTGCAGGTCGGGGGCATTGTTTCCGATCAGCCGCTGGCGGAACTGGCCGGACAGATCGAGGCGGTGCGCGCGGCGATGGAGGATCAGCTGGGGTATGTCCATCACAACGCAGTGATGTCGTTTGCGACGCTGTCCTTGCCGGTATCGCCGGAGGTCAAGCTGACGGATAAAGGATTGTTGATCGGCAAAACGCTGGAATTCATTCCGCTGATCAAAGAGGAACACGCATGAGAGTCCGGATCGAGAATGTGACGTTGGTCACGACAGATGAGGCCAATCGTGTCTTTGAAAACGGCTGTCTGGTCTGGGAAGATGATACCATTTTGGCGCTGAATGATTTCAGCGTGCATGTAGACGAAGTGATCGACGGGCAGGGGGGCCTGCTTCTGCCGGGAATGGTGAATACGCATTGTCATCTGGGGATGATCCCGTTTCGTTCGCTGGGCGACGATTGCCCGGACCGGCTGCGGCGGTTTCTGTTTCCGTTGGAAAACGCGGCGATGACGCGCGAGCTGGCGCAGGCTTCGGCCCGCTACGCAGCGGCGGAAATGATGCTGGGCGGCGTGACGACGGTGTTCGACATGTATTATTTTGAGGACGCGCTGGCAGAAGCCATGGTCGAGATGAACATGCGCGCGGTGCTGGCGGAGACGATTGTCGACTTTGCCAACTGCGACAGCGACGTCCCTTATGGCGGACTGGCGATCGGCGAGCGGTTTATTCGGGAATGGAAAGGCCGGCATCCGCTGATCACGCCGGCGATCGGTCCGCACGCGACCAATACCAACAGCGCTGAAGTCTTAAAGCAAGCTCAGGCCATCGCGGAGCACTGCGATGTGCTGCTTTCGCTGCATACGGCGGAAATGGATTATGAGATGGAAACCTTCCGCAAAGAGCGGAATCAGACGCCGGTTGAATATCTGGAGTCGATCGGTTTGTTAAGCCCGCATCTGGTTGCGGCGCACTGCATTCATGTCAACGATCAGGATCTGGCGCTGATGGCGAAGTATGGCTGCCGGATAGCGCACTGCATCGGTTCGAATATGAAAGCGGGCAAAGGGATTGCACCCTTGAAGAAGATGATTGCGCATCACATCCCGGTTGGATTGGGAACGGACGGTGCTTCCAGCGGCAACACGCTGGATTTGTTCGCGCAGCTGCCGTTAATCGGCAAAGCGCACAAGACGGCCAATCATGACCGGGCGTTGTTTCCGGCGAAGGAAATTCTGCCGCTGGCGACGATCGGCGGGGCCCGGGTATTGAATCTGGACGATAAGATCGGTTCGTTAATGCCGGGGAAAAAAGCGGATCTTGTGCTGGTGGAAACGCAGTCCGCCAACATGTTCCCGATCTACGATCCATTCTCGGCTCTGGTTTACAGCGCTCATGCGGGCAATGTGGATTCAGTCTGGGTCAACGGCGTGCAGACGGTGAAGCATAAACAGCTGGTCCGTCAGGATCTGCGGCGCCTGCGGGAAGATCTGGAAGCGAAGATGCAGTTCTTCAAGGCTGAAGCGCTGCGCCGGAGCGAGGGGCTGTAAAAAACGGTTGAACATGAGCTTGATTTATCAGGAAAGTTAATGAAGAATGAGAGCGCTGAAGCGCATGCATATTAAAAAGACCTCAGAGATTCCGGAAAAACGGATAATCTGAGGCTTTCTTATTTTGCCGCATTCCTCAAAGCCAAACTTTTTTATCATTGCTGGAAAGTAAAAACATACTCTCTCAAAGATTCGGTCAAATCGGTAAATGATTAAAATACTAGGGGATAATATTGAGAATTAAGGAGAAAATGGGAGTTTTCAGACTTTAAGTATGGGAGGTAAAAAACTTTTTGGCCATTATTAAGAAGAGTTTGGTTAAATAAGGATTTGTCTGATTTCAAAGCAGCGATTCAAATTTGATATAGACCTGTTTTCAGAAATTACTGATACTTCGCCATATAACTGATGAACCAACTGAATTTTGGACTTTTTATAATTTCTGGCAGTCATGAAGGAAAAAGCAGATATATAATTTGTGGATCTACTTTTATTGTTATTGATCACAGGATAGATAACAGCCTTTGATTTCGAGTGATCAAACAATAAATTATGATCATGATATAAATAATTATATGATAATTATAAAACATTTATAAGATAAGGAAATTTGAACTTTCGATACTTTTATTATTCATGAGTTTCGATTATTCTTTAATTAGAAATCATAAGTATATTCTTAGAGGTGATAGCAATGGACAAGTTAGAATGATCTAAAATGAGAATAGAAAAGAGGAGAGAAAAATGAAGAAATGCTTTGCATTTTTGCTGGGGTTAATGCTGGCAATGACAATTACTCCGGTTTCGGCAGCTAACGGTCCTGAAAATCCTAATCCACCAGATCCCAATGATGCAACGACTGCTACTGCCGATGTTCTTAATAAACGGCAAGTAAGAAATCCTGCAGAACTAGCTGCAAATCTGGGATCTGGCGCATTTGACGGTAGCTGCGATATGTTATGGGGTGTAGTAACAAACAAGGTTGGGAGAACACATCAATCCAAGAGTTTTGCTCTTCAGTATCTTGAAGCAGAAGGTTTAAAGGCAATCAGGGAGCAATTTGAATCAGGTAATGCTGTAATTGTTAAGGGACATAGAGTTAAGCATGGAACAGGACTTTCTGATACACACTCTATAGTTTGCAACGGTTATGAAACATACTTGGAAAAGGGAAAGGATATATACGATCACTATATTACCAAATCAGGTTCGTTGCCTTACGGAACGATGGAAGAGTTTATGGTTGATTGGTATATTGAAGCGATTCATGTCTACTATTAAGCGATTGATCTCTGTATTTTGTTTGCTTATCTTGATTGCCGGATGTTCTGCTAAAGAAAATAATGGGGAACCAGCAGTTTCACCGCAAGCAGCATCAACAACAAAGCCAACTTCTGAACCAGGCATTCAGACTACAGTAGAGCCTGCGAAAGAACCGGAAGCTGCTCCAACTGCCACTAAGAAATCCGGATATAAAACTGAATCCCTTTTTAACGGAGTATTTGAATATTATGTAAAAAATCCATTGCCAGAACACATTGTTATTGAGAATAACGAATATGAAGATGGAATCGAAATACAAGTTAGCTATGAGAGAAACGATGGCGGTCATGAGTTAATTGTAACATACTATATACAAGATAATCTTATGGGATATTCCAGTGATGGAGCGCCGATCGAACGGTTGGAAAGTGAAGCTAAAATAAAAAAAGATGGATATTATGTTTTTGTAAATCCGGAAAATCCATATATTGAAGGAATTGATTTTTCTCAATATTCAGATGTCATTGTATTCGAGTAGATTTAAAGATGGTTTCTTGAAAAGAAACCATTTTTTATGAAGAATATCAGTTGGTTTTAATCAAAGAATTTATTATTTATTGGCGCGTAAACTAAATCCGAATTTCTCTCTTGAACTGTGAAGAAATTCAGTTGAAATTAGATCATAAGGATGAGGATAATTGTACTGACAGTATCTTTGTGCATAAGGGGGGGCTTCTATTTCTGCGGATAATGAAATAAATGAACATGAAGACTGGTGCTTTACACGCAATGAAGGTACTGAATTGGGGAAATGTTTGAATGATTCGGACGTGACTTCTGGAATGAGATCCGGTTATATTTTGTGCGAACATTAAAGATTTTCAGGCGAAAACAATTTAAAATACAGCTTTATCGTACTAGCTAAGTTAAGCCTTCTTTGTTATATTTAATTGAAAGAGGTGGGAGGAATATGGATGTAAGTAAATATCCAAGAGATAAAATTGGATTGCTTATTAAAATATCGCGCATGGAACAAGGCTTGGAAAGAGCGGAATTATCAGCAAGAACAGGCATCAATCTCTCTCAATTATTTCGTATCGAAAATGGCCAGAGCGTTTTAAATAATTATGAAATAGCTATATTATTTGATGAACTACTTATTGACAAGAAGCATTTTTCACAAAAAGATTCTTATCTTAATATGATATTTGATCAATATGTCGATAATTATATCTATGGATTAAAGCTGGATAATGAAATCCTTATGAAACAGGCTTACGAATTGGAATCTGATTATGAATGCTCGATCAATTATTACAAATGGGTATGTTTAAAATATTTTGATGGTGTAATTAGTCGACAAAATGACGATAAATTTCTAAGCCTTGAATCCATCATCGTTAAGGTTAAAGGTGGTTTTTTACCGATTGAGCAACAGTTATGTGGAATATTTTTGTCTTTGCGAAAAAGCAGGGAGTATAAGTATAACGAAGCAATTTCTATTTTAAACAGTTGTTTAAATAGTAATGATAATAAATTATTAGGAATAATCTATTACTATTTATTCACTAATTATACTCAAAATAATGAAAACGACTTGGCCTATTCTTTTCTGACTAAAGCGTTAGATCAATTTAAATTGGAAAATAACTTTATCGGAATAACAAAATGTATTTGTCATTTTGGAGTTTATTCTTCAAGAAAAGGGGCATATAAATTAGCTGAATCTTATTTTTACGAAGCAATTAAATTAGCCCGAATTTTGAATAAAGAAAATCTTATGGGGATTAGCTACTATAATCTATCTTGGTGTAAAATATGTGAAAAAAAATATGAAGATGTTTATCCTATGGCGGAGAAAGCAATGCAATATATTGATGATGGAGATTTATATTTCAATATTGCCTTCGCCTATTATAAATTGCGTAAAAGCAAAGATCTCATTATTGAATATATTGAGAAAGGTAAAACAAGAGTAAATAAAAAAAATATTCTATATGAAGAATTCAGTTATATAGAATATGCCTTAGATCATACAAAAGAAGAGACTGTAAGCTATTTGTATACCATGCTGCATAAGGTAGAGAAAAAGGCAAATCGTGATGATTGTTTCCTGTTATTTACGGAATTATTGGATTTGCTTGAAGAATTACACAGGACAGAAGAAGTTGTCATTATTCAGAAATCTCTAATGGAGTTATCATAAGTATAGGTTCTTCTCAAAAAAATTTCCCGGGAACTGCTTGGGAATAGTTTCTTTCTCTTCTTTTCATTAAATCGAAACAGAGGTTGTTACACTCTGTCTTATAAACTTAAAAACGCGCTTAAATCAGGCATAATTTTCCTGAAACGCGTTTTTTCTGCTTATTTTTGACGATTCCAGAAGCCGGATTCGCGGAATAATGCAGGGTCGATCAGCTTGGGATCGTACATCACCTTGGCATGGTTGACAATCAGTTCCTGATCAAACGCCACTTCCCCGCTGGCTTTGTTGATCGCCTTGCGCCGCACGATATTATGCCGGTAAGCGCCGTCTTTTTCCCAGGTGAAACCGCTGTCCTGTTCGTAGATATGATATTTCAGCGGCTGCGGATGATCGCAGCGCAGCTCGCCGCACAGATAGCGCTCGTTTGTTTCGATCACAAGCTGAAATGTATCGGACGTTCGGTTTTCGACCCGGTAATCTAGATAGTTATAAACGATAGAAGTCCCCGTTCCAAACGGCACCTGCCGGCCGAAATCCGGAAACAGATCAAACCGGCCGTGGTGATGATGCTCGGTAATCGTCAGGGAGCTGTGCAGTACCATCCAGTGAATCAGATTGGTCATCTGGCACATGCCGCCGCCGATGCCGGAGGACGGATGATTGCCGGAGATCGTCAATCCTTCCCGATATCCTTTTTCCGCCGTGCACTCTCCGACGCAATGCCAGAACGAAAACGTTTCGCCGGGTCGGATCAGTAAATGTGTGAGTCTGGGCGCAGCCAGAGCCAGATTTACCGCCTTGTTTTCCTGCAGCTGCTGATCAACCTCGCCCAGCTTTCGTCGGATCAGCGAATTATGCCGGTTGACGACGACCGGCAGGCACGCTTCGCTGTACGTTTGGGCAAAGTGAATTCGATGCATCTGATCCTGAAAATTCCGCTTGAAGATTTCTTTTTTCCGCGAAAGCGCATAGGCCCGCGGACCCAACTGATATAGATGTAATCGCCGCATTTCCAATTTTTCCCCCATTCCGTCTGATTCGGATCAGAGATTACCCAGCTTTCTTTCGATCCCCGGGGAAAGATTTGTTCAGATCTCTGAGTTTAGAATATCGTAACAGCTATATTTACAAATGTCAATGTAAGAAAACCCGGTTTTCCGCTTGTGTCCTGCGGGAGTTTGTTTATAATAATACACAGGAGGATTGTAATCGAATGAAAACAGTATGGAATAAAACGCAGGGTGAACAGCGCGAAGCCCTGTTTGCCTTCAACGAAGCGTATAAGCACTTTATTTCCGTATGCAAAACGGAACGGGAATGCGTGCGGGAAACGGTCCGGCTGGCAAAGGAAAACGGCTACCGGGATCTGAACGAGGTTCTGGCGGCAAACGCTAAAATCCAGGCCGGCGATAAGCTCTATGCCGTCAATAAAGATAAGGATATCGCACTGTTTGTGATCGGCAGTGAACCGCTGGAAGCGGGCATGAATATCGTCGGGGCGCACATCGACTCCCCGCGTCTGGATCTGAAGCAGCATCCGATCTATGAAGATCAGGGACTGACGCTGCTGGATACGCATTACTATGGCGGAATCAAAAAATACCAATGGGTCGCCCATCCGATGGCGCTGCACGGCGTCGTCTTCAAGAAAGACGGCACGCGGATTGAATTGAACATCGGCGAGGATGAAAACGATCCGGTTGTCGGCATCAGCGATCTGTTAGTGCATCTTTCCGCTGATCAGATGCAGAAGACCGGGGCGAAGGTCGTCGAAGGCGAAGACTTAAACGTATTGGTCGGAAGCATCCCGGCCGAGGGCGGCGAAGACGAAAAAGAGCCGGTCAAGAAAGCGATTCTGGCTCTGTTAAAAGAAAAATACAACATGGAGGAAGAAGATTTCCTGTCTGCGGAAATCGAAGTCGTTCCCGCGGGCAAAGCGCGCGATTACGGTCTGGACCGCGGTCTGATTTTAGGCTATGGCCATGACGACCGCGTCTGCGCCTATACCTCAGCACTGGCAACCTTTGCGATGGAAAATCCGCAGCGCACCAGCGTCTGCCTGTTGGTTGACAAGGAAGAAGTCGGAAGCAATGGCGCCAGCGGCATGCATTCCCATTTCTTTGAGAACATTGTCGCGGAGATTCTCAACGCAATGGGCGATTACAGCGAGCTGAAAGTCCGCCGCGCTCTGCAGAACAGTAAGATGTTAAGCAGCGACGTCAGCGCCGGCTATGATCCGAATTATCCGTCGGTCAATGAAATGAAGAATACGGCGTTCTTGGGCAAGGGCATCGTCTTCAACAAATACACCGGATCCCGCGGCAAGAGCGGATGCAACGACGCCAATCCGGAATTCATCGCCGAGCTGCGCCGGATCATGGACGAGGAAGACGTCATGTTCCAGACCGCTGAGCTGGGCCGCGTCGATCAGGGCGGCGGGGGAACGATCGCCTATATCCTGGCGAATTACAACATGGAAGTCATTGACGCCGGCATCGCCGTGCAGAATATGCACGCCCCATGGGAAGTCGTATCCAAAGCGGACGTCTATGAAGCCTACCGCGCTTATGTCGCATTCTTAAAGAAAGCATAAGCCTGAGATTACCTGAAAGCCAAATAAAACCGGTTTCCCTTCGTTCCGCAAATTGAGCGGAACGAAGGGAAACCGGTTTTTTCTGAGGTGAATAAGACATTTCATTTGCGAAATGAAATGAGAAGTTATTTTTCAGCCCACGACTTTCCCGGCGACAGAACGCCGCCCAGACCTTTGGCGATCAAGGTAAAATACCGCTCACGGTCCTTGGGACTGTCCGGAAATTTACCGTCGGCAACATTGACGGCCAGGTTCAGCGTGGTGTCGATGACAAACTCCCAGAAAACCTCGGACCGGATTAAAATTGCGCTTTTGTTTAACTCGACAAAATTGGTAAAAAAAGCGAAGGATTCAGTCTGGCCGCGCATGACGTCGTGAGTATAGAAGGAGGAATGGCGGAATTGTGAGTAGAATTTGGCGTGATCGCCATGCGACGCGAAATAACCGAAATACAAAAACCACAACTCGCGGATGCTCCGGCGCAGGGAAAACAACTTGACGTCTGCCTGTTTCAGCTGCTCGTCAACCTGTCTGTCAACATGATAAAAACACGCTGTTAACAGCTCCGGTTTGCTGTGAAAGTAATGAAAGATGCTGCCCTCGCTGATTCCGCATTCCTTTGCAATTCTGCGTGTGGACAAGTTCACCAGTCCTTCCCGGGCGGCTTGGGCGATTGTAATTTCCAAAATCTGTCCTGCGTCTATCGTTTGTTTTCTCATGGTTTTAGTATAGATGATTTTACTGAAAAATGCGATTAAAAACTGTATTTTGTCATAAATTGGTTCTTTCGCTATGATAAACTCATTGTTAAGCGCATGCTTAATAATGATTGAGGAGAGAAATATGAGGAAGTTATTCCAGTTTTTATGCTGCATCGGACTTTGCGTGCTGCCTCTGGAAGCGATGATGCCGCCCACAGTATCCGCAGAGGCCGCAGGGGATGGCGCAAAGTTAATCGAAAAGGTTGAACTTTTATGCGGAGATTCCGCGTTAAATAACGGAGACAGCGTCGCCGCAGAAGACGCGTTAATTTTACGCTACACGCTGAAACCACTGGAGGAATCCATGAATCTGCCGGGCAGCGAGTGGGACATCGCAATCCCGGAATATATCGAAAACAGTCATCCGAATCTGAATCAGGAAATCAAGATTGACGGGCAGACGGTAGCGCACGTCACTGCCGGGGCGCAGAAGGATCAGATCAAGCTTGTCTTCGAAGAAGATCTGGGCGTCCTGCCAATTTATGCAATGAATTTTGAATTCAGCGCCAGATTGGACATGGATGAAATCGGCGGCCGGCAGGATGTGGAAATGAGTTTAGGGACAGACCGCTCCATTCGCCTGACCATTGCAGACAATGCCCTCAAGGATCCGGCCGTTACCGCAAAAAGCGGCGTCTATGAGAATTCCGGGACGATTGTCTGGACAGTTTCGTTAAGCAGGCAAATCGCGCCGTTTGATGAGGAACAGAATGCTCCGCAATATACGACGGGATTTCTGTTTTGCGATGAACTGACAGCGAAGCAGACCTATGTCGACAATTCGCTGACACTGAAAGTCGGTTCGCAGCAGACGCATCCTGCAGTTCAGGTCGACGGGCAGACGCTGCGGGTCACACTTGACCAGCCATTAAGTCAGGATGCAGTGATCACATACAAGACCATACCATCCCCCGCGGTGTTTATCGGTGACGATGGTCAGCTGGCAGATCCTTCCAAAGGGATGACCGTGACCAATACGGCCCAGCTCTGGCAGCCGGACGGCTCGGCAAAACTGTCCGAGGCGCAGGGGGAGGTGCGGGTCAAGGGCGACAGCTGGCTGATGAAAACCGGCGAAAGTTATGATCTTGTCAACAAGACGATGACCTGGAAGCTCGTCGTGCATACCCAGTCGCTGCCTTTTAACACGATTACCCTTTACGACGAATTGGAAGATCGCTTGAGCTTCAGCGCAGCGGACGCCAACGTTACGGTGAACGGAAATTCCGTTCCCTCTGAGGTTTTGTTAAATCCTGCCTTTGATGGGCGAAGCGGCGGTGATCAGAAACTGCTGACGATCAATCATCCGCAGGAAGCCGAATACGTGATCACCTATCTCACGCACTTTGATCTCGATCTGACAGCGCAGAACGTCAATACAAATCTGAACAACAAGGCGTGGCTGCAGATGAACTGGGATCCGGACGGCGCCGGTCCGGAACCAGCCCGCGATTACGGCACGCCGGTCATTGAAAAAAACCACAAGCTGCCGACCAGCGTTGTTGAAAAATCCGCGAGCTACAATGCCGCGACCCGCCGGATTACCTGGACAGTGACGCTGAATAAGAATCTTCTGGATGTTCAGGATGGAACGATTATTGATACCTTGACCACGGCCAATCAGAAATATATCGGCAACGCTCAGGTGATCACGCCGAAAACAGGGTATACGATCACAATCAATCCGCTGGCTGATAAGACAACTGAGACGACACAGGATTATGAGATTCTGATCGCCAACGCTGACGGTCAGACGAATACCTTTAACGAAATGATTGTGTTCCAGTATGAAACCGAAGCGACCGATCCGCTGTTCTATGCGGATAATGCGAAAATGAAATTTCATAACAAGGTGGCCTTCGGTTCCGATGCCATTCCGACGTTGACCGCCTCCGGCCAGCCACAGTTTTCCAGCACAGTGCTTCAGAAGAGCGTGGAAGGTTATGATTATCAAACTCATGAACTTCGCTGGAAGATTGTCGTCAATCAAAACGGTACCGAGCTGACAGATGTTCGGGTTAAGGATGCGCTGCCGGAGTATCTGCGGTATGTGGAAAACAGTCTGACTGTCCGGTATGCTTCACAAAACAAAGATGTTCCGATGACGCCGGTGATTGTGAATAACGAGCTTCAGATCGATCTGGGCACGCTGCATGAACAGGTCACACTGACTTTTAACACGGTGTTGGACGTGAATGCGACGAATCTGCCCGAGGGGTTCCGGTTTGATCAATCCAATACATCCAGCGACGCGAACGCTTTGTTAAAGCTGACGAACACCGCTGTTCTGGAAAAGCAGGAAGGCGAGCCAGTCAGCCACGGGACCAAGCTTGAGATCGCCAATACGGCATTTGACAAATCGAGCGTCGTTCACAGCGATCAATACACCGTCGACTATACGATCAAAATCAACCAGGCCGGGGCAGATCTCAGTACGGTCTGCCCGGACGGTCTTGTCATCACCGATACAATGAGTGAGGAATTACTTCTGGATCCCGACAGCGTTGTTTTAAAGCAAGCTGAAATTCAAGCCAACGGCGATTTCAAGGAAACGGATACGATTGAAGGAACAGCCGTTCAGGTCAATGGCAATCAGGCGGTGTTTATGCTGCCTGCCGCGCTGGATCTCAACGGTTCCTATGTGCTGCACTATTCGGCCTTTGTCAACGTCGCCGCCAAAGGTGAGTTTGCGCTGTCCAACCTGGCCGGGATGGGAGATCAGAGCAGCGGTTTGGCCAACAGCGATGCAATCCAGTTCCAGTCGAAATATTCCGCCGGTTCGGCGATGCGGATCCCCGGACGCGCCAGTCTGGAGCTGACGAAAACCGCAGCGGATGACAATACGCCGGTCACGGGGGCCGAATATGGTCTGTACGCAAAAAATGCCGCGGGCGAAACCTACCTGATGCAGAAGGTCGTCACCAACAGCGAGGGCAAAGCGCTGTTTACCGCGCTGAAAACAAAGGCGGGCGAGAACGAATATGTAGTGAAGGAATTGAACGCACCGCAGGGATTTGTGCTCGATACTACGGAATATCCAGTGACAATCACCGCGAAAGCGGGGACGATTCAGCTTTTGAAGGTCAGCGATGCGCGGCTGCGTGGGGAGGTTGTCTTCCTGAAACAAGATCAGTATGGCAAGCCGGTCTCCGGCGCGCTCTTTGCGATTTATAAAACGGAAAGCGGCAGCTTTGATGAAACGACGCAGCTTTCCCAGGCTGCCAGCGACGATCACGGCCAGGTTCATTTCACGGATCTGGAACTGGGCCAGACCTATGTGATCGCAGAGCTGAGCGCTCCGCAGGGGTATGAGAAAACGGACGAATTGTTTGAGGTTACGGTCGACGCCGACGGTGTTGCCAGTGCGCTGAGAGGTCAGGAAAGCGGTTTGGAAATTCACGCTGTGATCAATCAGAAACATCCGGCCCCGCCAGCTCCAGAACAACCAGAATCTGAAACGCCGGCGTCTTCGGCCCCGGCAGCCGTTCTGCCTTATACCGGAGATCGGGAGTTTGTGCTGGCACTGGCCGGCGGCTTCATTCTGATTGCCGCGGGACTGGCGCTGACATTGAAAAAGCGCCGCCACGGATGAAAGCGAAAATTTTCGGACTGATCCTGTTGGGCGCCGGGATTCTTCTGGTTTCCACGACGGTAGGCAGCCGGATTCTGGAACTGAAGCAACGGGAAGCGCTGATTGCGCAGACCCGCAGGACTCAGGGGATTCACGAAGAAGCGCAGACAACAGAATTCATGGATGACGATGCCCGATTCTCGTTCGCGGACGGCCCGGCGCTGCTGCGGATTCCGTCGCTGGATCTGGAGGAAGCGGTGTGCGAAGGCACCGCGGCGCAAACACTGAGGATAAGTCTGGGTCACATGGAAAATACCGGGGAACCGGGCGGTCCGGGCAACTGCGTGATCGCCGGTCACCGCAATGTCGTGGGTGGTTTCTTTCACGATCTGCCTTCAATCGCAATCGGCGCTGAAATCATCCTTCAACAAGGCAGCAGTTCGGTGGTTTATGAGGTCTATCAAACCCTGACCGTAACGCCGCAGGACAATTCTGTGCTGCTGAGCGATGGGACGGGTCAGCTGACGCTCATCACCTGCAGCTCGGCGATCGAACCGACGCATCGCTTCGTTGTCCAGGCCCGGCTGAAAACGACAGACTCATAAATTGCGAAAGCGATCCTCCTTCATTAACGATACTTAATAATGAAATGATTGACACGAAAAGCTCTTTTTCTTCTGCCTGAGGAAAAAGAGCTTTTGTTGTTTCGAACCCGCGGCAGAAACCTGAAAAAAAAACGAAACGCCGCAATCCTGCAGGATTATAACGTTTCGTTCCTCATGGGGTCTGGTTTAATTGTGTCTTGTTCAGATCATTCCATATCCGGATCGGTTTCGTCCAGATGGCCTTCATCCAGATAATACCGCGTATCTTTGACGATGACCTGGGTCAGAAGCAGCACGGCGATCAGATTCGGAATCGCCATCAGGCCATTCAGTGTGTCCGCGATCGTCCACACCAGATCAAGCTTCATCGTGCAGCCCAGATACAGCACGACGATCCACAAAACACGGTACGGCTTCAAGATCTTCTTACCAAATAAATACTCCATGCATCGTTCGCCATAATAACTCCATCCCAGAATCGTCGAGTAGGCGAACGTCAGGATGCCGAAGATCAACAGCGGCGTGCCGATGACGGGAATCTGCGCGAAGCACAGCGTTGTCAGTTCGCCGCCCTCCAGGCCGATCGTGGAGATCGCCGGGTTGGCGAGGATGCTGGAAACGAGCACCAGGCCGGTGATCAGGCAGACGACGACAGTGTCCCAGAACGTGCCGGTCGAGGAGATCAATGCCTGACGGACCGGATTGCGCGACTGGGCTGCGGCGGCGACGATCGGCGCCGACCCCATCCCGGATTCATTGGAGAACAAACCGCGTGCGCAGCCATACCGGCAGGCCGTCATGATCGTGCTGCCGATAAACCCGCCGGCCATCGCCCGGGGCGTAAATGCCGCCTGCAGAATCAGCTCGATCGCCGGAAGCAGATACGCCCGGTTATAATACAGAATGTAGAAGCAGCCCAGCGTATAAAATAACGACATGAACGGAACCAGCTTCTCGCACACGTTGGCGATCGACTTGACGCCGCCGAAGATGACTAAGAACGTCACGGCCGCCAGCACCAGACCGACCAGCGAAGCGTTGAAATGAAAATTGGTAACCAGCGCGTCGGCAATCGCATTGGATTGGACGCTGCAGCCGATGCCAAACGCCGCCAGCCCGGTTAACAGCGCGAACGCCACGCCCAGTTTGGGATGGCCGATTTTTTCCAGCACGACCATCGCGCCGCCCAGATAGGTGCCGTCTTCCGTTTTGCGGCGGTATTTGACGGCGATCAGACTTTCCGCATACTTAGTGGCGATGCCGAACAACCCGGTCAGCCATGTCCACAGCACTGCGCCCGGCCCGCCGGAAACGATTGCGGTCGCCACGCCGATGATGTTGCCGGTGCCGATCGTGGACGCCAGCGCTGTCGTCAGCGCCGCGAACGGACTGATATCCCCCTCGGTTTTATCCGGCGTGACCGATAATTTGATTCCCTTGAAGACCCAGCGCTGCACGCCGCGGGTGCGGACGGTCATCCACAGATGCGTGCCCAAAAGCAGAAGAATCAACGGCGGCCCCCACAGTACCGCGTTGAACTGACTGAAAATCTCATTTAATAATTCCATAATTCTAATCCCTCACCGATCTATTTTACCTCGGCGCAGGGGAATCGAAAAGTAAAAGTTATCGGGAACAGATAATTTTCATCGCAAAACCTTTGTTCTTTCCCTTGGGATTGAGTAAAATGAAGATCAGAGAAGCCGGTTGAGATTGCGGCGGCAGAGTTTTCAAGTTCTGTTCGCCAAGCGCAGAACGGCGGCTTGCATTTGAGAAAAAAGGAGGTTTAAGTCTATGGAATTGATAAAACCCGATTACCGCAAAGGAATCTTGAGCGTGATCAACGCCTGGCGGCAGCAGCTTGGATTGAGCGTCCATCACCCGGCGGATCCGCAGGTGAGCGCCTGGCTGGCTGACCATCAGTGGAATCAGATCGTCGTGCTGTTGATCGACGGGATGGGCGCCCGGCTGTTGGAAACCAAACTGGAAAAGGACAGCTTTCTGCGGACGCATCAGCTCAAGGAAGTGACGACGGTCTATCCTTCAACCACCTCGGCCGCGACGACCAGCGTGCTCAGCGGGAAATCCCCGGCGGAAAACGGCTGGATCGGCTGGCATCAATATTTTAAGGAACTGGATGATTCCTTGATTCTGTTCATGAACCGCAGCTATTACGGAGAGCGAAGCTATCTCGATTACTCGTATACGCATATCCCGTTTCTGAATCAGAAGGAAGAGCTGATCCGGCAGGGGAAAACGGCGCTGGAGCTGTATCCCGCTTTCCGCGAAGGCGGGGCGCACAGCTTCGATGAATTGTGCGATCAAATCGCCACGCACAGCCAGGCTCAGGACGCGCAGTTCATCTATGCCTATTGGGATCATTTCGATTCCCTGATGCATGTGAAAGGTCCCTCGGATCCGGCGTGTACGGAGGAATTGAAGCAGATCGACGCGCGCTGCCGCAGGTTGGCCAGCGAGCTGGATCCGCGGACGGGCCTGATCATCATCGCTGATCATGGACAGGTCGACGTCGACAACATCAACCTGAAAGAGGATCCTGAGCTGCTGGACTGTCTGCGCTTTGGTCCGACGGTGGAGCCGCGCGGCACAGCGTTCTTTGTGAAGGATGGACGGCTGGCGGAGTTCATGGAAAAGTTTGAACGGAAATATGGCGACCGGTTCGTATTGAAACCCTCGCAAACCTGGCTGGACGAAGGACTGTTCGGTCCGGGTCCGATCCATCCGCGGACGCGGGAATTCCTCGGCGATGTTTTCGCGGTTGCGATCGGTTCCAGCTGCCTTGGTCTGTGGGAAAACGGGAAGCCGCCGTTTAAGGGCCAGCACGCGGGACTGGGTGTGGAGGAAATGATGATTCCGGTGATTCTGGCCGCGCGGGAATCGGAGGATCCAGATGCGTTGGTTTGATCCGGAAGACCGCAGCGAAGCGGTGATCACGGCCCAGCGGCATGTGAAAAGCAGTCACGGTACCTCAGCGCCGCCAGTTCTGCCGGAGGTGTGCGTGCTGTTTGAAATGGGGCGGGCGCTCGATCAGCTGCGTCAGGATTATCCCTGTGAGGTGATCAGTGAACATCTGCCCTGTTTTCTGGATAATCCGCCGTGTCTGAGATTGCGGAATGCTCCGCGTGTCTGCTTTACGAAAGGCGGCTATGGCGCGCCGGCGGCGGTCGATACGCTGGAAACCGTGGTGGCGCTCGGCGTAAAGAAGGTGATCGTCGCTGGCTTGTGCGGCGTTTTCGATCCCCGGGCGCAGGTGGGGGACGTTCTGATTCCGGCGCGGATTTACAGTGAGGAAGGCACGTCCAGACATTATGCTGAAAACTGCGAATGGGCGGGGGCCGATCCTGCGCTGCGCGCTTTTCTGAATCAGGCGATGGCGAAGACGCTGCCGGTCAAGTCTCTGGATACCGTGACCACCGATGCGGTGTATCGCCAGACGATGAACAAGGAGGCGGCCTGGCGTGCGCTGGGCTGCGCCGGGGTCGACATGGAAGCCGCCGCCCTGCTTCAGGTCTGCGCGGTTTACGGCATCCCGGCCGCGGCGATGTTGTTGGCGTCGGACGGTCATCCGCTGCCTGAGACCAAAGCCGGCGGCTGGCGCTGGGGCAGCGTGAACTTCGCCGAGGTCAGAAAACGCTACATCAATCAGGTCATTCAGGCCGGTATGCGGCTGGCTGAAGAATGCTGGACTGAGGAATAACGGAAATTCCTGTCCTGTCAATACTGTACTTCTTATCGCTTCGCTGCTTTTCCTGAAAAAACAGCGAAGCTTTTTACTTTTCCCGCTTGATTTCTGCTATACTGAAACTGGAAAAGAAAGCGGAGGAAGAGGCGCGGAAAGGGGCAGTCAAAATGATTCGCAAAGCGTTTAAAATGAAGTTGTACCCCGGCAAGGAAGCAGAATACAAACGGCGGCATGATCAGCTGTGGCCGCAGATGAAGCAGATGATCCACGACTATGGCGGGCATGAATATTCGATCTTTCTCGATCCCAAAACGCTGACGTTGTTCGCGGTGTTAGAGATTGAGGACGAGGAGCGCTGGGCGGCTTCGGCGCAAACGGAAATCTGCCGGAAGTGGTGGGATTCGATGGCGGAGTTGATGGAAACCAACCCGGACAACAGCCCGGTCAGCGTGGACTTAATCCCGGTGTTCTATTTGAAATAACAGGAATAAGGAGAGGATCAGATCATGACGCAACGTCCTGATGGCAGATCTCGATATTCTTCATAAGGAGGGAAAAAACATGACGGTTTCATCAGAAAAATTCCGGCTGGCCGCTGCGGATTACGCGCTTCTGGGAGTTGACGTGGAAGCGGCGCTGAACACGCTTGCCGGAATTCCCATCTCGATTCATTGTTGGCAAGGCGACGATGTGATCGGCTTCGACGGGGCCGGGGCGGTCTCCGGCGGGATTCAGGCAACCGGCAATTATCCCGGCCGCGCGCGGAATTTCGCACAGCTGAAGCAGGATATTGAAACGGCGCTGCACTTGCTCCCTGGAAAGCATCGGCTGAATCTGCATGCCAGCTATGCCGTATTTGAGCCTGGCCAAAAAGTGGACCGCGATCAGCTGAAGCCGGAGCATTTCCAGCCGTGGATCGCTTTCGCGAAGGAAAACGGACTGGCGCTGGACTTCAATCCGACGCTGTTCGGACATCCGCTGGCGGAGGCTGCGACGCTTTCCAGCGAAGATGAAGCAATCCGGCAGTTCTGGATCCGCCATTGTCAAACCTGCATCAAAATCGCTGAAGCTTTCGCGGATCAACTGGAAGACACAAGTCTGGTCAACATCTGGATTCCCGACGGATTAAAGGATATTCCAGCCGACCGGACTTCTCCGCGCGCCCGGTTAAAAGCTTCGCTCGATCAGATTCTGGCGCTGGATTATGACCGCTCGAAGGTGAAGATTGCCGTGGAATCGAAGGTGTTCGGCATCGGGATCGAAAGCTACACCGTCGGCTCGCACGAATTTTACATGAATTATGCCGCACAGAATCAGCTGCTTTGTCTGTTGGATTCCGGGCATTACCATCCAACGGAAATGATCAGCGATAAAATTTCGTCGATGTTGTTGTTCAGTGATGAGCTGGCGCTGCACATCAGCCGGCCGGTGCGCTGGGACAGCGATCACGTCGTGCTGTACGACGATGAAACGCGGCAGATTGCTCAGGAAATCATCCGCAATGACGTCCGCCGGATCCGCATCGCAACCGATTATTTTGACGCCAGCATCAACCGGATCGCGGCGTGGGCAATCGGCGTGCGCAGTGTCCGCAAAGCGCTGCTCAACGCCCTGTTAATGCCGCAGGCAACGTTGGCTGAGCTGCAAAGACAGCGCCGTTTCACCGAACTGATGGCGCTGCAGGAACAGCTGAAAATGGCGCCGCTGGGGGCGGTTTGGGAGACTTTCTGTCAACGTCAGGGCGTACCGGGCGAGCAGGAATGGCTGAGAGTCGTACAGGACTATGAACGTCGTGTTCTGGCAAAACGGGAGGAAGAGGAACAAGGATGAAATGTTTGGAAACACCCTGGATGCAGGGAATGATTCGGATGTGCGGCGACGGCTTCCGGCAAGGATGGCACGAGCGCAACGGCGGCAATCTGTCGTACCGCATCCCGCAGACCGAGCTTGAGACGATTCACAATCAGCTGGATTTTGGCCAGCCCTGGCAGCCGATCACGGCCAAGGTGCCGGGGTTGGCCGGCGAGTTCTTCGCCGTGACGGGAAGCGGCAAATATATGCGCAACGTCGAGCTGAATCCGGCCGCCAATCTGGCGATCATCGAGATCAGCGCCGACGGCACGCAGTACCGGATTGTCTGGGGCTTGACCGAAGGCGGAAGACCGACCAGCGAGCTGCCGACGCATCTTATGAATCATGAGGTGAAAAAACGCGTCACGCAGGGGAAGCACCGTGTGATCTATCATGCCCATCCAGCCAACCTGATCGCCCTGACGTTTATCCTGCCTTTGGAACCTGCGGTCTTTACGCGGGAGCTGTGGGAAATGGCGACGGAATGTCCGGTCGTGTTTCCAGAGGGGGTCGGCGTGGTGAAATGGATGGTGCCGGGCGGCCGGGCGATCGCCGAGGTGACGAGTGTGCAGATGGAACAGGTGAACGCCGTCGTCTGGGCGCATCATGGATTGTTCTGTTCAGGAACAGATTTTGATGAAACGTTCGGCTTGATGCACACGATTGAGAAGTCTGCCGAGATTTTGATCAAGGTGCTTTCCGTCACTCCGCATAAGCGGCAGACGATCACAACGGAGGATTTCATTGCGCTGGCCGAAGATTTTCACGTCACGCTGAACCCTCAGGCGCTGCATCAAAACGACTGAGCGGCTGTCCGGCGGATCAAATTTCAGGAATAAGTTTAAAATGAAGTTTTCCAAGTCAGGCTTTGCAAGGAAATAATATTGAAATAAGAAACGATGAAGTAATGAAAAAAGGGAACGGAAGTCAACGATCGGATGAAGGATCTTGAATGTTCGTTCCCTTTATCATTTTGCGAATCGTAAGAATTAAGCCCGGATCTCAGAAATAATATTTCTGCATTCTTTGTAAAAACTTGCGGGTAATCGGATAACCGGAGGACTCGCCGATGACGGAATCCATGCCGCAATAAGGACAAACGGCCGTCCCTGCCGGATCGTCGATCCACTCCGTGATTTTCCGGGGATCGAAAATGGCAGGACATTAGAAACATCCGCAGCGCTGATCCTGGAGTCACTGCGCTTTGTAATGCACGGAGAAAACATGAGCTTTTTCAAGATCATTCATGACGGGAATCCTCCGACGTTTGTTTTTCTTCCTTCATCATCTGGCGGCATTGCTGGGGACTGAGACCGAAGCGGTTTTTGAATACCCGGCAGAAATAATGCTGCGACGTGAAGCCGCACTGTTCGGCGATTTCCCACATCAGATACGGCTCTGGACTCAGCAGCATCGTCCGCGCCTTCGTCAGCCGTTTTTCGTTGATCAGTTCGCTGAACGTACAGTTGACCTCTTCTTTGATGATCCGCGACAGATAGGAAGCGGAAACATGAAATTGTTCAGAGAGCTGATTGAGCGAAAACTCGCTGTCCGTCGCCCGGCGATCAATTTCCTGCAGCACCTGCGTGATCATCCGGCGGTCCTGATGCTGCGGGACCACGATCCGGGAGGTTGTGATCTCCTGCTGGAGCATCGCCGCGCAGCGATCCAGCACGGCGCTGAGCTGTTCCTCAGTGACCGGCTTCAACAAGTAATCGACGACATGGTAGCGGCATGCTTTCTGCGCGTACTCAAAGTCGCTGTAGCCGGAGATGATCACAAATCGCAGCCGCGGATCCTCGTGGTAGCGCTCAATGACTTCCAGACCGCTGACTAACGGCATGTTGATATCCATGAAGACGATCGACGGCCGCAGCTGTTCGATCATCGCACACGCTTCTTCTCCCTGGGCCGCGGCGCCCACCACTTCCATATCCTTTCGGCAGTGGCCGATCATCTTGGTCAAGCCCCGCCGGGTCATCGCTTCATCGTCACAAATCAATACTTTCCACATCATATTCCTCCTCAATCGCCGGAATCCGCACCGTAACCACCGTGCCCTGTCCGCTTACGCTGTCCAGTGTCAGTCCGTAGTCCTTGCCATAGGTTAAACGAATCCGCTGGTGGACGTTGACCAGGCCGAAGCCCAGACTGCTTTTTCCCGTGTCGAACGCCCGGCGCAGCTGGCCGAGCGTTTCGGAGTCCATTCCCACACCGTTGTCGCTGACCTTCATCTCCACATCTTTGCCGATGCGGCGCGCCTGAATCGACAGCGTACACGGATGCGGGCACGGCTTGATGCCATGCGCAACCGCGTTTTCCGCCAGCGGCTGCAGCAGCAGCTTCAGCATTAACAACGATTGCGTTTCAGGCGAAGCTTCAATCGTGAAATCAAACTGATCCGCAAACCGCATTTTCTGAATTTCCAGATAATACCGGACATGATCCAGCTCGCGCGGCAGAGGAATGAACTCGTCGCCGCGGCTCAGGGAAATCCGGTAAAAGCTGGATAACGTGCTGATCAGCTGAAGCATGTCTTCATCGTTGTGATCATAAGCCATCCAATGCAGCATATCGAGCGTGTTGTAGAGAAAGTGCGGGTTGATCTGAGCTTGCAAGATCCGCAGCTCGGCCCGCCGTTTTGCTTTTTCCTGATCGATCAGCTGGTTCATCAGTCGCTGGATCTGGGCCGTCAGCTTGTTGAAGGAGCGGGCCAGCGTTGCGATTTCATCACCGCCCTGTTCCGCGGCCCGGATGCTCAGATCGCCGGTCCCGGCCTGATCCATCGTCGCGCACAGCTGAGCCAGCGGCCGGCTGATCGTGCGGGAAAGCAGGATCGCCGCGAAGATCGTCACGCCTAACAAGACGATCCATACCATCGCCAGCGTTCCCAATAAAGAATAGGTGTTCTGCATCAAGACGGAACGCGGCACCTGCGTACATAAAAACCAATCCTCCGTCATCGGGATCGGCGTAAAGTAGAAAAACGAACTGCCGTCCGAGACATAACGGGTGGATGTCGGCGGATCCACTTTCAGATGCTCGGCGAACTGCGCCAGCTTCGCGCTGCTCAGCGCTTCCGGCAGCACGGTGTAGTTGCGTCCCTCGCTGTCCATAATCCACGATACCCCGTCATAGAAGTCAATCCCCTGCGCCAGCTCCGTCAGCCGGTTGAGCGCGATCGCGCCGTTGATGAAACCATACGGAACACCGTCTTTGCGCAGCGGATAACAGATCAGGGCAATCGGGGCGTTGTCGGTCTTGGAGGTGACCGGTTCGCTCAGAATAAATGGTTCATCACCGGTCATTGCACGTTCAAAATAATCGCGGCCGGATACGTCGATCGTCTTATCCTGGGCCACCCAGCCGATCCCATCGCGCATGCCGATGGCGAAGGTGCCCCATTGATTGCCATAGCGCTGTCCGACGTCGGCGTTGAGCGTTTCGACAAACGGCCGGATGCGGTCAAAATCCATCGACTGCACCGCCGGGCTGAGCGCGATGATTTCCAGTTCGCTGACACGCTGGGCCAGCCAGTCGCCGGCTTCGCGGGCTTTGGCGTCGAACAGCTGGACGCTGGTGGAGGAGACCAGCTGTTGATTGGCATGGGAAACGGTCAGGTATACAAGGCTCATCAAAACCGCAAAGGCGGCGGTGATCAGCGCGCTGAATGTCACGATCATTCGGGTTTTAAATTTCATGGGGATCACCTCAGGTTGATAAAGTACAAATTTTCGAAAATTTGTGCAAATACAAACAAGTCCTGCCGGGCTATAATGCTAATGTAATCACAAATAAGTGATGTTGTCAAAGGGAGGAAAAAGAAATGAAGAAAGTAACTCTTCTGGCGTTAGCGGGCGTCATGGCGCTGAGCCTGACAGCCTGTTCGCAGAAGCCTGCGGAACAGCCGAAGACCAGCGACGAGCCGAAAACTGCGGACGTCAATACCGAAGCGGACGTAATCGTCTTAGGCGCAGGCGGAGCCGGTATGGCGGCGGCGATCACCGCAAAGGAAAACGGCGCGAGCGTTCTCGTGCTGGAAAAAATGCCGATGGTCGGCGGCAACACGCTGATCTCCGGTGCGGAAATGGCCGCTCCGGGCAACTGGCTGCAGGAAAAGGAAGGGATCGAGGATTCCGTCGATCTGTTCTATGAAGACATCATGAAGGGCGGCGACAATATCGCGGATCCGGAAGTGGTCCGGGTTCTGGCTGAAAATGCCCTGAGCGCTGCGGAATGGCTGCGCGACGACGTGCATGTTCAGTTTGAGGATAATATGTTATTCTTCGGCGGTCATTCTGTCAAGCGCAGTCTGGTTCCGCTGAACGCCAGCGGCGTAGAACCGATTCAGAAGTTAAAGGCTAAATGCGACGAGCTGGGCATCGAAATCCAGACCGATACGCCGGCAACCAAACTGATCCAGGACGAAGCAGGCAAAGTGATCGGCGTCGAAGCCCAGCATGACGGCCAGACTCTGACCTACACCGCTCACAACGGCGTGATCATCGCGACCGGCGGCTTTGGCTCCAATCTGGAAATGCGCAAGCAGTACAACCCGATGATGGATGAAAAAATCCTGTCCACCAACAGCGTCGGATCGACTGGCGACGGCATCACGATGGCGGAAGCGATCGGCGCGAAGCTGGTCGACATGGAATGGATCCAGACCTATCCGACCTGCGATGCGGAAACTGGACGCTTACTGTATGTCGGCGACGTCCGTCTGGACGGCCGTGCGATCTTAGTCAACCTGGAAGGCAAGCGGTTCGTTGAGGAACTGGAACGCCGCGACGTCATCTCCAAAGCGGTTACGGAAACCACCGACGGCTTCTCGTATCTGTTCTGGGACGAAGCTTCGATGGTCGCTTCCGGCGTCCGCGAGCAGCATCAAAACGAATATGATGATCTGATCGAACGCGGCATGTTGGTAAAAGCCGACTCGATCGAAGAAGCGGCGGCTCATTTTGGCATCGACGCGGAAAACCTGAAGGCCACTGTCGCGAAGTATAACGAATACTGCGAAAAGGGCAAGGATGAGGAATTCAACAAGCGCGGCGATCTGATCGCCTTCGGCGAAGGTCCTTACTATATCATGAAGTCGATCCCGGCAATCCACCACACGATGGGCGGCATCAAGATCAATCCGGAAGCTCAGGTGGTCAATGTTGACGGCAACGTCATTGAAAATCTGTATGCGGCTGGCGAAGTGACCGGCGGCATCCACGGCACCAACCGTTTAGGCTCTGACGCGATCGCGGATATCATGGTCTTCGGCCGGATTGCGGGCGCTAACGCAGCAGCGAACAAGTAAGCAGGAATTTAGAATCCGTTGGTATTCCCTGTAACGAGAACCGGTACGGATCAAGAAAATCAAAATGAAAAGCCCCGTTCTTTCAGAAACGAAAGCCGCGGGGCTTTTATCTGTTTTTATCCCGTTCCTTTATCAAAGGGATGCACAAAAACAAAGGCATCCATGAAATAGAAAAGCACGGATCCCGGCGTTGTTCTCAGCCTTCATCCTGCGTCAGTCCTGCGCCGTCGTTTCCGCCAGTCTTATGCGTTTGAGCATCGCCGGGGTTTTGTATTTTTGTTTATGACAAAGCTGCGACAGAGAATTTTCAAAACGGAAATCACTGACGATCACGGGGGTGAAGTGCCGGGTTTCGATCTTCTGATGGGCCAGCGGCTGAGGCAGGAGTGTGACCCCGAGGTTTTGCCGCGCGGCTTCCAACCGCGCTTCAAGCGAAGAACATTCCTACCCTGGGCACGCGTTGTTGATTGTCCATCTGGACGATCCCGGCGATTCCGCAGCGATTATGACCAGTTCTTCGAAGCAGCGTTGAACGAAGGCACCGTTTGAATTCTGATGATTCTGACCGAACCAGACATTCTGGCTGGCAAAGGGGCTGTTGAAAACGGGGGGATCATCGTCGTGGACCTGACACCTTCCGACTTTTCCGATCTGTGACGAAACGAGACAGAGCGCAGTCTGCCGGAAATTTCACGCAGCGATATGATCCAGAGTCAGGCTGATCCACGTCATTGCATTGTCAGTGAATCCCATGCCCGGTTTTTCGGGCAGCACCTTCATGATGAAAGGAGATTTCATGAAATTGAACCGCTATTCCGGCTACAAACCGTTCAGCTCGTTAAGAATCCGGCTTAATGTCTTTTGAACATCCTGATCGCTTAACGGTCCTTCCGGCAGATTGACAACATGATCAAAGCCCAGAATTTCAGCCTGAGCGGCGTTTGTCTTTGCCGGCGTCACTAAGATGGTCGTCATGTCTTCATGATGCGCGATCGCCGCAGCCTGAGGCAGGGAACTGGAGGAGGAAGGCGACAGGAATTTCTGGCGGAAGCAAAGCAAGGCGTCCGCATGGCGCAGCCGTTCTCGAAAACCGATCGTCGACATCAAGGCAGCGACGCCGTCCTGACATTTCCCGCGCAGCAGCACCTGAATCGTATAGCCCAGCCCATAACCTGCGCCTGCACCCGGTTCGGCGGCGGACGAAGTTTGCTGCAGCCAGCGAATGAGCGGCGAAGCAGGTAGGGCATTGCGGTATAAATCCTTGGGATCGCACAGCGCGATGAACGTCAATCCGCGCAGCGTTTTCTTCAATTCCTGATCGTCTGCCCGGACGATTTCACCCAGATCGTCGTAAACAAACTTCATGCCCAGCGCTTCCAGCATCCCCAAACCGCCATCCTGCGGTATGGCGTTGCTGAGCACCAGATAAAATCGGCGGCAGCCCTGGTTGAGGGCATGAAGGATCAGGTGACCGCCAAGCCGGGTACTGGTTTCATCAGCGAGCGCGGAAAGTTCCAGAATCGCGTTGTTGCCCCGCACGGCATAACTGATTTTTCGGGCAGGGAAAGCCGGATCAACGGGCAGGGTCACCCGCTGGCAGACCGACTGGCCAATCAGCGCGTCGACATATCCCTGTTGTCCATCGCTTAGATTGCAGGAAACCGACTGGCATTGAGAAATCGGTACGAGCGCCTGCAGGCTCTCATTAAACGCCCGGGCGTCCCAGCCGTCGTCAAAGGGCTCCGCCGCCAGCACCAGCCGCGGCCGCAACGTTTGCCGCATGAAGAACCGTTCCTGCAACTGGACCGGATGATGATCGCTGGACATCAGCGTAAATTCTTCTTTCAAAAAGAATGGCAGCGAGGGCATCAGGACGATCACCTGCAGCTCAAAATGATGATGTTTTTTCGCGAACCGGCGGGCCTGATGCAGCAGTTCGCTGGATAAGCCTTCGCCCTGATGGTGCTGCAGGACCGCTAACAAATCAATTTGCCAGCGGGTAGGATCCAGCGCCAAAGCTCCGATGATCTGACCGTCATCCTCCTCCGCGGCAAAAATTTCCCATGGCGGCAAGGGTTTATTGGGGACAATTTCCGATACGTCCCAGCTGCACGCTTTAACGCAGGTCTGCCTCTGGGTGCGCAGCATCCGCCGGCTGAAGTCTAAAAGCGCTTGAATTTTCTGTCGCTGAGCGGCAGGGTAATGACGGATTTTCATGGTATACCTCTTTTGGCTCTTTTTCTTATTCTATCATAATCCAATGTCCGGGAAAATGTTCTTGACTGCGCTTATGACACACTGACGGATTTTTCAGCCAGTTCCTGCCGCGGTAAATTCTGTTTCAGCCAGTGTCTCCATTCTTCCTGCAGCCGCTGTGGGGCGTGCAGGATACTTTCCTGCTCGCTCATGGACGGCTGCTGCAATACGAGCACATCGCAAAATCCAGCTTCCAGCAGCGTTGTTTTCGCCATACCGAGCTGACCGCATACCGCCAGAACCGGTACGTTTGCCTGCTGAGCATGACGAAGGATGCCCAGCGGGACCTTGCCTTGTAAACTTTGCGCGTCGATCCGGCCTTCGCCGGTAACGATCAGATCCGCTTCCGCCAGCTGTTCGTCCAGCCGCATCCATTGTAAAAGCTGTTTTAGTCCGCTGCGGATTTCACAGTTGAACAACCCTTTCAACATCAGACCGCAGGCCCCGGCCGCGCCCAATCCCGGCAGATTTGCCAGGGAACAGGCCTGCCAGGCTTCCACTTTGCGCGTCAGCGCTTCCGTGCTGCGATCCAGCTGGCCGATCAGCCGTTCATCTGCGCCTTTCTGCCGGGCGAACACCCGGGCTGCCCCGGTACTGCCGAACAATGGATTTGTGACGTCGCACAGGCAGATCAGCTGTGCGCCAAAGTTTCGCAGTTCACAGCCGGAAACGTCGATCGCTTCGATTTGATCCAATGTCAAACCGGTAGGCAGAAAGGTTTTTCCCTGATGGAAAAAACGCACGCCCAGAGCCGCCGCGATTCCGCATCCCCCATCATGCGTGCCGCTGCCGCCCAGACCCAGATAAATCGTTTTGCATCCGGCGTTTAAAGCCGCTTTGATTTGCAGACCTGTGCCGTAGGTTGAAGCCAGAGCAGGATTGCGGGGCTGGCATAAACCCAGCCCGCTGCATTGAGCCAGTTCAACCACGGCTTCCGAGCCCTTCCTGGCCCAGACTGCGCTCCATGGCTGGCGCAGAGGATCGCAGAACATCCCTTCCTGACGGAGAAAGCCGCCGTTTTTAACGACAGCTTCAACTAAGCCTTCGCCTCCGTCGCTGATCGGCAGAACTGTGACTTCAGCCGCCGGAAGAAGTTCATGCGTCACAGTCTGAATGTGCGCTCCGATCTCGCTGCTGGACATACAACCTTTGAAGGAATCCGCAGCCACGATGATTTTTTTCATGAATTTGCCTCTTTTTCTAGTTTGCTTTCCGTATTTCGCCTGTTTACTTTAATGAGATTGTATCAGTACACCATTCGTTTTTTAATAAACGATATTCAACGCGGGTCTGAAGATGACCCGCATGCCAAGTGCAGTTGATATGCTCCGCTTCTTTGATCATACCGCATTTTTGCATTACTTTTTCTGATCCGACATTTTCTTTGATACATCCTGCTGAAAGTCGTATCACATTGTCCTCAAGAAAGGCAAATTCGATTACGCGCATTAAAGCTTCACTTGCATATCCTTGATTCCAGAACTGGGGCAGCAGAAAATAACCGACGTCCGCAAGTTTGCCTAACGGCGTATTTTGCTTAATCGTGTAGCCGATGCTTCCAATAACCTCAACGGTTGTTTTTGACTCCATGTGAAAAAAAACGGTGTGACGTTTCGCAGCTGTCTGATCCAACAGACATTGACAAAGGTCTGCCTTTGCTTCTTCCAATGAATTTAAGCGCATTCCAGGCAGATAAAACATCGTTTCAGGATTACTCTTCAGTTTCAGAATCGCTGTTTCATCCCCGACCGTATAATCCCGCAGGATCATTCTTCTTGTTTCCAGACGAAGCATGACAACATCCCCTCATTTCTTTTGAATTTTATATGCTCTCTTCTGATTATATCATTTTTCAATTCTTCTCAAACTTTTATATTCAGACAGGCTGCAGCTTTCTTATTCCCGTTGATTAAAGTTAACTTGTTTTGAATAATAAATCAGAAAATCCGGGCGTCAGAGTAGGCAGAAACCGGAAAAACGGGTATGATAAAGCTGACAAAAATAAAAAAACAAAGAAAGGACGAACAATCATGGAAAAAGCATATAATTTCAAACTGAACGACAGCGAGGGCAACGAAGTAGCGCTGCATGACTTCCTGGGGCAGAAGGTCGTCGTCTATTTTTATCCCAAGGACAGCACGCCGGGCTGCACAAAGCAAGCTTGCAGCTATCGCGATCATTTTGCCGAACTGGCCGCGCGGAATCTCAAGGTGATCGGCATCTCCAAAGACTCCGCGGCGTCTCATCAGAAATTCATCGCCAGGCAGAGCCTGAATTTTACGCTGCTTTCCGATCCTGAACGGATCGCGATCGAAGCTTATGGCGTCTGGCAGGAAAAGATGATGTATGGCAAAAAGGTGATGGGCGTGGCGCGTACGACGTTTGTGATCGACGAGCAGGGAAACATCTTAAAGCGTTTTGACAAAGTAAAGCCGGATCAGGACGTCGCGCAGGTACTGGCGTTCATCGACGGATTGGAAGGATAGAATTAAATTTCCAATCTCGATTTCGGTCACTTTCATCAGGATAACCGGTCTGGAACGAGTTTGATTCCAGACTTTTTAAATCGCTGCGGGCATGAAAAAGGCACTGTTTTCAGCATAATTAAATAAGCAGGAAAATAACGGAAATGTAAGCGCTGTGATCATTTCTATGTCGAACATTGTCGAAATTAAAAAAATAAGGATATTATTCAATTCAGCATATTCACTTTTCCTAAAACATAGTATAATGATGATAAGTAAAGGAGCAGGATGGGTGAGCAGGATGAATAAGAAACAAACACAAATCATCGGCAACACGCTGGTGGAAGAATATGCCGTGCCGCTGATGGCGGAGGAAAACGCGACCTTACAGTTATTGGAGTACGCCGACCGGATTGCGAATTTAGACGCATTCGTCGTCGATTATATCCGTCTGGAAGAACTTCAGATGTATTCGGAAGATCGGGGAATTCCAGTCTATACTGATGTGGAAAGTCTGGCGATCGTCAAGCATGATCTGGCCAAGGATTCGATCCGCACGTGTCTGGTCAAGGGTTTCTATATGAACGTGGATCTGTCGGTCATCGTCGATATGCAGTCGAAGACGATCCGGTTTAACCGCAGCCGGTTCAGCACGCTGGACACCGAGGAAATCATCGCTGCCGTCGGCGGTATGACGCAGCTGTAAAACGGGGAAGCAGGACATTTCAGAAACGAGATGTCTTTTCTTTTTGCGGAAAAAAAGGTAAACTAAGCCCAGGATAAAGGAGGAATCGCTCGTGGAAACGATCGAATTAAAAACCGCGATTCTGCACAGCCTGGATATGAATCTGGGGATGCCTGTGGTTTCGCAGGTGGAATTGGAACCGACGGACTTTTTAAATACCTATCTGGAAAAACGGCTGCAGCGTCTGACGGGCAGCGAACACTGCCGCACAAGCACGACGGCCAGCATCGGCGGGGTCCAGCTGGATGAGGTGCTGAAAGCCTCGGACTGGCAGGCGTTTTACCAGTTTACGCTGCAGCTGCTGGAAAAGCTGTTCAACTACCGCCAAAGCAACGGCGGCCAGAGCGCGGATGTTCTGTTTGCGCTGTTGGAGATCGACCGGCATTTAAGCTTATATGTCGGAATTCTGGATTACCGCAGCTCGCTGATTCACCATCTCAGCCAGGATGAACGCCAGACCCGGCTGGAGTTAGTCGAATACCAGACGACGCTGCCCAGCGCGTCGGCCGGGGTGAGCTTTGAGTTCTGCACCGATCTGTTCACCGGGCTGACGCAGCTGATTGAAAAGAAGGAAAAAGGCTTTACGCCGCTTTCGGAACTGCTGCTGAATCAACAATTTGATATGACGCCGAAGGAGAAGATCAAGGCGGCGCAGAAAATCGTGCAGGAAATTCATCCCAGCGACGATCTGACCGAAATGAACCGCCGTGTCGAGTTCAAGCAGAAAGTCGCAGAATCGCTGCAGGAAAAGGAAGAAGTCAATCTTGAGGAAGTCTTTGAGGAAATCTACGTCGACGATCCTTCGACGCTGTTTGAAGCGAAGGCGAAGCTGCAGGACCGTGGTCTGGATCAGCAGCGGATGGTTGTGACCAGCTCCGCCTACGACGCCAAGCTGAAAAAGCAGAAGCTGGTGACCGACAGCGGGATTTCGATCGTTTTGCCGATTGATTATATGCACGATCAGAGCCATGTGGAATTCATCACTAATCCTGACGGCAGTCTTTCCATCCTGTTGAAAAACATCACCCATATCTATGATAAATAAACGCAGCCGGACAAATAAAAAAAGAATGTAAGAAGTTACATGGATTGATGTAAAATTTCTCTTTTTATCGCGAAGCAGTTCATTTCCGTCTTGACAACCGTCTCAGTTTCGCTTAAACTGAATCCATATTCAAAATTCAGCGAACAGGAGAGTAGCTTGAGATATCCATCAGCGAGCCAAAACAGAGTGAAAGTTTGGCGGCACTGTCAAAAGCGAAGCGCACCTGGGAGAAGTTCAGATGAAAGCAGTAGTCTGAAACGTGAGTCTGCGTTAACGAACGAGGGGGTCGGATGTTTTTTTCCGGCAACTAGGGTGGTACCGCGATGTGAGTCGTTCCTAGATTAGAGGAACGGCTTTTTTGTTTGGAAAAGAGGGGTAATATGAGAAAGATGAAGAACACGCTGATCCTGGCCGTTATGATTTTCTGCCTGTGGATCACAACCGGATTGTCGCTGGCGGCTGAGGAGGAACAGCCGGCTCAGGGCAATCCCGCCAACCGGCTGGAGGAAATCCTGCAGCGGGGCAAACTGATCGTCGCGACGTCGCCGGACTTTGCGCCGCAGGAGTTTATCGACGATTCCAGGAAAGGACAGGACCAGTATGTCGGCTCCGACATCATGATGGCGCAGTACATCGCTGATCAGCTGGGCGTCGAGCTGGAAATTCAGGCGATGGACTTCGCGATGGTGCTCAGCTCAGTCGATCTGGGCGAAAGCGACATGGCGATCAGCGGTTTCGGCTGGAAGGAAGACCGCGAGGATTCCTTTGAATTATCCGACGGGTTTAACAAAACCGGAGAAGCGGCCTGTCAGGGGCTGATGATCCGCCGTGCGGATGCGGAGAAGTATCCGGATCTGGCCAGCTTCGATGGGAAACTGATTGCCGCGCAGGCCGGCTCATTGCAGGAAAACTATGTGCAGACCCAGCTGCCGCAGGCGACGCTGGAAACGATTACGTCGATGGACATCGGTATCCTGAGCTTAACTACCAACAAGGTGGATGCGCTGGCTTCCGACTGCGACGTGGCCAAAGGCTATGTATCCAAGGACAATTCGCTGATCTTGGCGGATGCGCGCTTCGATACGACGTTGGAAGATCAGCACGCCGGCAACGTACTTGCCGTCAAAAAAGGCGAAACGGAGCTGATTGCCGCGATCAACAACATAATTGCGGACATCAACGAAAAGGGGCTGTATGAACAATGGAAAAACGAAGCCAAGACGCTGGCTTCCAAGCTGGGCATTGAATTCGACGGCTCTGAAGGCGTCGCAAAGAAGTCGCCGGGCGTCATCCAGGTCTTCCAGGAAAATTCCGGCATCTTCATGAGCGGCTTGTGGGAAACCTTGAAGCTGGCGGCAATCACGGTCTTCTTCGGTACGATCTTCGGGGCGCTGATCGCGATCATCAAGCTGTCGAAAAATCCGCTGCTGAAATTCATCACGGCGGTGTATGTCGAAGTGCTGCGCGGCACGCCGATTCTCGTGCAGCTGTATATCTTCCGCTTCTTTTTGCCGATGGCCTTCCCATGGCTGAACCTGTCCAAATATGCCTGCGTCGTCATCGCGCTGGTCTTCAACAGCTCGGCTTATGTCGCGGAAATTATCCGTTCCGGCATTCAGGCGGTCGACAAAGGCCAGAGCGAAGCGGCCAAGAGTCTGGGTATGTCCAACCGGCACATGATGATGAAGATCATTCTGCCGCAGGCGGTCAAGAATATCCTGCCGGCGCTGGGCAACGAGTTTGTCACGATGATCAAGGAAACCTCGCTGGCTTCCACCTTCTATATCGGCGAGCTGATGTATACGCGGACGCTGTTAATGAGCACGAAGTTCTATGCCTGGCAGCCGCTGATCATCATTGCCGCGATCTACTTCGTCGTGACCTTTGTCTTATCGAAGGGCATTCAATATATGGAAAAGAGGATGAGCGTCAGTGATTAATGCAGGAGAAAAATTAATTGAAGTCAAAGATCTGAAAAAGAATTTCGGATCGCTGGAAGTTTTAAAAGGAATCAACGAAACGATTCATAAGGGCGAGGTCGTCTCGATCATCGGCCCCTCCGGCAGCGGCAAGTCGACGTTTCTGCGGTGTCTGAACCTGCTGGAAAAGCCGACCAGCGGTCAGGTCATCTTTGAAGGCGTGGACATTGCCGACAAAAAGATCAATATCGACCACCATCGTCAGAAGATCGGCATGGTGTTCCAGCATTTCAACGTTTTCCCGCATTTAACCGTGCTGGAAAACATCACGATCACCCCGACGCTGGAAAAGAAGGTTCCGCAGAAGGAAGCGGAAGAGAAAGCGATGAAGCTGTTGAAGCAGGTCGGCCTGGAGGATAAGGCGCACGAATATCCGCGCAAGCTCTCCGGCGGTCAGAAGCAGCGGCTGGCGATCGTGCGGGCGATGGCGATGGAGCCGGACGTCATGTTGTTCGACGAACCGACCTCGGCGCTCGATCCGGAAATGGTCAAGGATGTTCTGGAGGTCATCCAGCAGCTGGCGGAAGGCGGCATGACGTGTGTGATCGTCACGCATGAAATGGGTTTTGCCCGGTCGGTCAGTGACCGCGTGCTGTTTATGGATGAGGGCGTGATTGCCGAACAGGGCAGTCCGGCGGAAATCTTCGATCACCCGACGCATCCGCGGACGATTGAATTCCTGAGCAAAGTGCTTTAAGAAACAGACGTTTCTGACAGGATCAGGACAGGGCTTGGGGCAAACCGAAATAAAAAAGGAATACCCCGCAGCCGTAAAGACGAAACTAAAATCGGAGGTGCCTCAATGAAAACAACCTTTCAGTACGATCATTACTATACTTATTCCGAGCTGACTGAAGCGCTGCAGACGCTGGTTAAAAACCATCCAGATTTACTCACGATGGAATCAATCTGCAAGAGTGAAAAGGGCCGCGATGTGTGGGCGCTGACGCTGACCCATAAGCAGACGGGCGATCCGCTGGCGAAGCCGGCGTTCTATATCGACGCCAATACGCATGCCGGGGAAGTGACCGGTTCGATGGCGGCGCTGCATACGCTCGACGTCTTGTGTACCAACTATGGCGAGGACGCCCAGCTGACACGGCTGGTGGACATGCTGACGTTCTACGTCATTCCGCGGATCAGCGTGGACGGCAGCGAGGTGTATCTGACTTCGCCGTATGATCTGCGTTCCGCCGATAGGCCGTATCTGACCCCGGTGCAGCAGCCGGGTTTAGTGCCGGAAGACATGGATCAGGACGGCGTGATCCGGATGATGCGGATCAAGGACAAGCACGGCGCCTGGAAGATCAGCAAGACGCACCCGCAGTTAATGGAAAAACGCAAGCCGGACGAGCGCGAGGGCGAGTTCTACACGGTCGTCAGTGAAGGCGTGCTGAAGGGCGCCAACGGCAATGAGATTCAGCCGGCTCCCACCTTATGGGGACTGGACTTCAACCGCAACTATCCGTTCGGCTGGTTCCATGAATCCCGCCAGGCCGGGGCCGGGGCTTACCCGTTAAGCAATCCGGAAAACAAAGCGGTAGTGGATTTTGTCCTGGCCCATCACAACATCGGCGCGGTCGCAACGCATCATACCAGCGGCGGCGTGATTCTGTATCCGCCGGGAACCCGCCCGGAAAAGAGCGCGGATCCCGACGATATGCGCCGGCTGCGTGAGATCGCGGCGATGGCGACGGAAGAAATGGGCTATCCGGCGATCAACATTTTCGATCACTTCATGACGGATCAGGAAAATTATTCCTCCGGCGCGTTTGACGACTGGTGCTTCCAGGATCAGGGCATTCCTGCCTATACGCTGGAACTGTGGAATCTGTTGGAACGGGCCGGCTGCAAGATCGACTGGGATCGCCGCGACGCCAAAAGCGAAGCGGAATGTCTGGACACGATGGCGAAGGTGCTGGCGTGGTGCGCGGAAAACGCCCCGGAAAGCATGGAAGCCTGGACGCCGTATCAACATCCGCAGCTGGGATTGGTTGAAATCGGCGGACTGAATCTGAAATTTACTGAGGAAAACTGTCCGAATGCGTTCTTATTGCAGGAAGTGGAAAAGACGACGAAGTTCTGCCTGCGCTACGCTCAGTCGCTGCCGCAGCTGGAGATCGACAAGACAAATGTGAACTGGCTGGGTGCGGATCTGGCGGAAGTAACCGCTACAATTTCTAACGTTGGCTATCTGCCGACTTATTTAAGCCGGGAAGCGAAGCTTTTGGGCACGGCCAAACCGGTCAAGGTTTCGCTGCAGGGGCAGATTGAGAGCTTCATCGCCGGTCAGGCAATTACGGAGATCGGCGATCTGGAAGGCTATTCCGGCGTCAACGCCGAGTATCGTTCCTGTGAAGTCACCACCGGCGCGCACGCGCCGCTGACCCATACCCTGCGCTGGCTGGTGCAGGCGCGCAAGGGTGCGGAAATCACGATTACTGCGTTCCAGCCGAAAGCCGGCCGCGCGGTCGTAAAGCTTGTGTTATAAGGCTGGCGCTGATTTTCAAACGAAAGAAGAATAAACAAGAAACAGGAGAGACCGTGATCTTTCCTGTTTTATCATGTATTTGGGATTATTCGGCTTCGGAGAAATAGTAGACGACAAACGCATGTTCCCGATCGATGCAGATCGTATAGGTGACTCCGTCCTGCACCGCTTTCCAGCTGTCGTAGTCGCCGCCGATCGTTTCCTGAATCCCGGCCGGTTCCCATGGAGGATTCTGATCCAGCTTGAGGAAATCCTGGGCGAAGGCTTCGGCCAGCGCCTGCCCCTGCGCCTGCGTCAGATTGACAAGCGGCCATTGCGAGGCGTCCGCACCGTAATCCCGGAAGTGCAGCGAGGTCATCCGGTCGGCGTCAACGGTGATCTGGAGATTATAGCGGTAGCTGTCAGCGATTCGGGTCTGCGGATCATCGTAGCTGGCGAGCAGATAGAAATGCGAAGAAGGGATTGTCCGGCTGTTGATGCCGTCCAGCACCGCCTGCGGGATATAAGCCCGCAGCCGATCGACGATATCGTTCAGCGGCATGAACGCGTCGGCGTCCGCGGGATCGAGATCAAAGGGGGCGGCTTCGCCGACCTGCACGCGTTCCAGAAATAAATCCTTATCCTGCGAGCGCATCATCAGACTGAGCGTTGCATCGCCGGAGGCATACAGAGTGCTGTCCTGGATCACGATGTCTGCCTGAACCCGGATCTGATCCCGGTAAACTGCCGGTTTTTCAGACCAGACCTGACATTCCGGAGTCGCGAAACGCAGAAGCTCCTGCCGGTCAGCGGCACTCTGGTCTGGCAGCAATGACCGCAGCTCTGCGTCATCCTGCGCGATCAAGGCTGAACAGAATTGTTCAGCCAGCGTTTTTGCCTGCGCGTCGAAAGCGTTTTGTTGATGCGGACTGCACAGCGCCACGATCAGCACGACGACCAGTCCCATCGTCAGCAGACCGCCAGCCCAGCACGGTAGTTTTTTATAATTCAGGATGTTCTCAATTCGCCTGCGCAGCGACCCGCGCGCAAAGTTCAGCGGGTGCGGGAAGCGCTGCCAAGAGGCGGCAGCCAGTTCGACCAGGGCATGGGAATAGGCTTGTTTTCCCGGACTGTCCTGACGGCGGATTACCGCTTCATCGCAAGCCATTTCCATGTCCTGACTCATCAGGGCAAAGGCGGCCCAGACCAGCGGATGAAACCAATAGACGCAGACGAGCGCGTAAGCGGCCAGTTTGATCCACGGGTCTTTGCGCCGGGAATGCGTTTGTTCATGAAGCAATACGCTGGTTTCCTCTATTTCATTTAATCCCTCTGGAAGCAGAATCCGGGGATGAACCAGGCCGATCAGAACCGGCGAGTCCAGGTCGGGACACCGCCAGATTCCAGGCTGAATTTCAGTTCCCCGGACACAGCGGCGAAGAAACCGGCGGTATTGGAGCAGACTGCCGCTGACGATCACGGCCAGTCCGATCAGCCAGAACATTCCAAGTCCGGCGGCCGGTTGGGAAGCGGACGTAGGGCGGGTTTCCGCAGCTGCGGAAGCCGGTGCTGTTTCCGGTGGGATTAAGGACGTGCGAGGGGCATCGCTGCGCGGAAGCGAGAGCGCCTGCGCGGTCTGTTCGCTCAAGGCCATTGCGCCGGCGGGGACAAAGCTGACCGGCGCGCTGATCGATACCGGCAAAAGCAGCCGCAGAAACACCGCCGCCCATAAGGCATAGGCGTAGATTTTCGGCGTATGCCGCAGTAGCCATCGCAGAATCACGACAACGAGGAAGACGAAGCACACGGCGACGCTGTTGCCGATCAGAAAATTAAGCGCCGCGTTCATCATCATTCTCCTGACAGCGGTCAATCAACGCTTTCAGCGCTTCAGCCTCATCCTCGCTGATTTTCTTTCCGGCCATAAATGCGGTCAGAAACGCCGGAAGCGAGTTGTCGAAAAGATTTTCCAGCACCTTGCGGCTTTCATACTGCTGCACCTGTTCCTTCTTGATCAGCGCTGTTACGACGGCATTTTCATTTTTAAAGAACCCTTTTGTGCAAAGCTTTTTCAACACGGTATACGTCGTTGTACGCTGCCAGTTCAGCTGTTGGCGGCACAGCTGCGCCAGCTCGCCGGAGCTGAGTGGTTCGTGTTCCCAGATAATGCAGGCAAAACGGTATTCCGCTTCATGCAGTTTCAGTTCCTGTTCCATAAAGCACCTCCTGTCTATTGCGATAGACACACCTTCTGTCTTGAGTCTATCACGATAGACAAGGGCTGTCAACATTGGATTTCATTGCAAGAAACTGGATCTGTGATAAGATTAAAAGAATCAGGAAGGATGAGTTCATGAAACAAATCAAAAAAGAACTGCAGGCCCCGCGCCTGCCCCTGAAGCTGGATCCCGCTGTGCTGACGTCCGCGCTGGCGGCGCAGGAAAAACTGACCGGCTTGGAAATCAACGATGATCTGTGGCCGGAGGAAAAAGCGCTGGGCAAGGAATTCAGCGAATGCCGGATGACGAAAGTGACAATGGCGGCGATGAGTGAGAAAAATTATTTTGTCGACGTGATTTTCGATCACTGCGATTTTTCCAACTGTCAGCTGAGTGAAAGCACGCTGCGGCGGGTTGTGTTCGATCATTGCCGCATGACCGGCGCGGATCTGTCGCGCTGCGTGCTGCAGGACGTGGTATTCCTCAACTGTGCGCTCGATTATTCCAATTTCGCGTTTTCCAGTTTTAAAAGCTGCCGCTTTGCGGACTGCATCTGCACGCAGTCTTCATTCAGCGAAGGAAAGTTTTCCAGCTTTGAAATTCAACGCTGCAAGCTGGATGAAAGTGAGTTTTTCCACAGTCATCTCAGCGGCGTCGATCTGTCCACCTGTTCGATCGAAGGAATTGCCTTGTGCGGCGACGAGCTGAGGGGCGTGATTGTGAATCCGGCGCAGGCGGTGGATCTGGCCCGGGTTTTGGGGATTATCATTAAGGAAGAATAAACTGCTTTTGACTTACACAAATATTTCACAATTCGACCATGTTTTTCACACAAGCGGAGGTTATAATGAAGACAATCAAATGAGAAGTTTGATTAATTTCTTTCCCCCGTTAAGCCAGACTCCCTGGCAATAGAAAAATCATTCCTGTTGGAATGGAAATAGAAAGGCGCCCGGTAAGCGAATTTCTATTTTTTTTATGAGGAAACTGCGATTTTCAAACTGGGGCAGGCCGATCAGGCTTGATTTACTGGAATGAGGCTTCAGAAAATCATGTTTTTTACACGGGTGACGAAACTGTAAGCTGTCTGTAAGCTCAAACGATGGAGAGCGGCGGGAATATTTCTTATAATGAAGCCAGAAATCAAGGAGGAAAGGCTTCATGAAGAAAAAAACAGGATGGCTGCTCATCAGTTTAGGCGTGGCGGCAGGCTTGCTTTGGTGGATTAAAAAACAGAAGGAAGCGGAAGATGATGATTAAGAATCTGCGCTGGTTTGTCACGACGATGTTTGTTTTTGGAGGCATGAGTCTTTGCCTTCTGGATCAATACAATCCGGTGCTGAACCTGATCGCGGATATCCTGCATCAGGGCAGCCGGCTGATGCTCCGCTGATCCAGCTTTAAATCCAGCTTCGCCTGAAATGAAAAGATGTTTGAGTCAGGGACTGGCGTTCGCCAGCCCTTTTCGTTGTTTTTCCTTTCGGGCAGGATCGGGGGAATCGTTAGGGAAATGAAATAATTATCCAGGGTTAGATAGATCAATTCCATTTTATAATCAGTCAGGAATTCAATCCGGATTAATCTATGTTCAGGTTTGTCATTCAAAAGAAAACCGGATGAAATTAAACTTATTTACTGAAATTATTACCATATTCGAACGACTTTCACCCTGGAAAGAGATTGCGGTTCCCTTTACCCTATGCTAAAATTATTTCAATGGATATCAGGCAGAGATAAAAACACTCCCCTAATTCTTTAAGCAGTTCAGACAACTGGTTGGAAATCTGAAAATTAAAATCTTGTTTTTGATTTCCGGCGACAGTCCAAGCAAGGCGGATGAAGCGGGGTAATGAAGATGACTTCACAAAAAATAATCTTAATCGTGGAAGATAATGAGATCAACCGGATCATGCTGCGGGGAATTTTAGAGCCGCAGTATAAAGTTCTGGAAGCGCAGAATGGTTTGGAAGCGTTAAAAGTGCTGGGTGATCAGAAGGATAATGTTTCCCTGATCCTGCTGGATATTATGATGCCGGTGATGGATGGCTATACGTTTTTATCCATTCTGAAAAACGATCCGTCGATTGCTTCCATTCCGGTCATTGTGGCGACGCAGAACGACAACGAATCCGACGAGGTTGCGGCGCTTTCCCACGGCGCGACGGATTTTGTCGCCAAACCGTACCGGCCGCAGATTATCCTGCACCGCGTCGCCAGTATCATTAACCTGCGCGAAAACGCCGCGATGATCAATCAGTTCCGCTATGACCGGCTGACCGGCCTTTACAGTAAGGAATTCTTTTACCGGCGGGTGCGGGAGGAGCTGCAGGCGCATCCGGATCAGGAATATGACATGTTGTGCTCCAATATTGAGAATTTTAAACTGATCAACGATATTCTGGGTGTGCCGGCGGGCGATCAGCTGCTGATCAGCGTCGCTGAAATGATTCAGGAAAAAATCGGCGACCGCGGAATCTGCGGCCGGTTGAGCGCCGATCAGTTCGCCTGTCTGCTGCGCCGTCCGCAAGCGTATCCACAGGAATCTTTTATCAACGCCAACAGCGAGATCAACACGCTGGCGAACATGCAGAACGTCGTTGTGAAATGGGGCGTTTATGTCATCCGCGATAAACAGGTGTCGGTGGAACAGATGTGCGATCGGGCTTTGTTGGCGGTGCGCCGGATCAAGGGACAATATAATCACTACGTCGCTGCCTATGACGATACGCTGCGCAACAAGCTGCTGCGGGAACAGGCGATTACCGACAGTATGGAAGCTGCGCTGAAAGAACGGCAGTTTGTGATATATCTGCAGCCAAAGTTTCAGATTAAAGACGATCAGCTGGCAGGCGCCGAGGCGTTAGTGCGCTGGAATCATCCGCAATGGGGCTTTCAGTCGCCGGCCGAATTTATTCCACTGTTTGAACGCAACGGGTTTATCACCAAGCTGGATCAATATGTGTGGGAACAGACCTGCGCCAAGCTGCACCAATGGGATCAGGCAGGCTATCCGCCGATCTCGGTTTCCGTCAACGTCTCCCGGGCGGATATCTACAACAGCGATTTGATCGACTTTCTGACCCGGATTCTGAAAAAATATGAGCTGCAGCCAAGCCGGCTGCATCTGGAGATTACAGAAAGTGCCTATACCGAAAACCCGGGCCAGATCATCGCGACGGTCGAACAGCTGCGGACGCTGGGCTTTGTCATTGAAATGGATGATTTCGGCAGCGGCTATTCTTCATTAAACATGCTGAACCAGCTGCCGCTGGATATTTTAAAGCTGGATATGAAATTTATTCAGAACGAAACGGCTAAGCCGACCAATCAGGGAATTCTGCGCTTCATCATGAGTCTGGCGCGGTGGATGAATTTAAGCGTCGTGGCGGAAGGTGTGGAAACCCGGGAACAGCTGGAACGGCTGCGGGAAACCGGCTGCGATTATGTGCAGGGATATTATTTTGCGCGGCCGATGCCTTGCGAGGAATTTGAAAAACTGCTTCAGAAACAGTGCGAACAGAAGGCGAATCAGGCGTTGGACAATGTGCAGCCGCTTCCTGATCAGCAGAAGCCGATGCTTTTGTTAGCGGATGGAGACGTTCGTTATTGCGAAGAAATGCGCAGCGTTTTAAGCCAGCAGTATCAGGTGCAATGCGTCGGCGACGGTCAGAGTGTTTACCAGTGCCTGGACCTCTATGCCAGCCAGATCCGGCTGATTGTTTTAAGTATGGATATAAAAAATCCGGACGGAGTCGAAGTGTTGAAAACGCTGCAGCACCGCATCGAAGTCCGCGATATTCCGATCATTGCGAGTGGATATTGGGACGACCGATGGGAGGAAGCGGCGTTCAATATCGGAGCGGATGATTTTGCGGGCAAACCGCACACGCCGATGAGTCTGTGGAAACGCGTCCAGCGCACGCAGAGATTAAGTGTTCTGCGGCGGCAGGAACAAATCCTGCGCGAGGAAGCCTATCGTGATTATCTGACCGATCTGTTAAACCGCCGGGGGTTGTACGCGGTTTGTCAGTCGCTGCGTCAGGACGATGCCCCGCTGGCATTGTTCCTGTTCGACCTTGACAATCTGAAAAAAGTCAACGACCAGCTTGGTCATGATTGCGGCGATCAGCGGATTCGTCAGTTCAGCCGTCTGCTGCGCTCACATTTCCGTCAGAGCGATATTTTCGCCCGATTAGGGCAGGATGAGTTTATTGTGGTCATGAAGAAGACGGCGCGGAAGGAAGCGGTTGTCCGAAAGGGCGAAGCGCTGGGCCAGGCGTTTGTCGAGGCCGGGTGGAATCAGGACGTGCCGCTGACAGTCTCCGCCGGGATTGCAATGTGGGATCTGAGTGAAACGCTGGATGAGGTGCTGTCCCGCGCGGACAGCGCGTTGAAATGCGCAAAGGTCGGCTGTCAGAGCCGCTGTCGTTTATGGGAGGAAGCGAATGTATGGGGGATCAGGAGCGAAATTGTGAAAAAATAGTCCGGCAGTTCTGCGAGGCCTGGTTTGAAGCACGGGATGTGGAGAAAACCGTCGGCTATCTGGATGAGGACCTTGATTTTATCGGAACTGGCGAACAGGAAGCCGCCAGCGGGCGGGAAGCGATGCGCGCGTATATCGTCGCGGATATTCAGGAATTGGCCGAACCGTTTTCGGCCGCTTTTCCTGTGATGAAAGTCCGTTTTTTACAAGCGGATCTGAGTTCTGTTTTTACTGAAATGATTCTTCAAAACTCCCAGTATGCCTGGCATCTTCGGGGGTTTTTTATCTTGCGGCGGCAGGTGGAGACCTGGAAAATCGTCAGTCTGCATTTTGCCGAACCGGGCCGCAGTCAGCAGGCGGGTGAGCACTACCCGCAGACGGTGGTTGTGGAACGGCTGCGCCGCCAGCGGGAAGAGCTGCTGAACGACACGCTCCCGGGCGGGATGATGGGCGGCTATATCGCCGAGGGCTTCCCGTTTTATTTCATCAATGATCAGATGCTGGCGTATCTGGGATATCGGGACGAAGCGGAATTCGTCGCGGACATCCAGGGCCGGATCATCAACTGCATGCATCCGGACGATCGGCAGCGGGTTGATGAGGAAGTCGCCGATCAGCTGAAAACCAGCGATGAATACACGGTGGAATATCGGATGAAGAAGCAGAACGGCAGTTATATCTGGGTTCATGATCTGGGTCGGCGGCTGCAGGCGGAGGACGGACGTCCGGCGATTTCGTCGGTGTGCTATGACATCACCGCACAGATTCAGGCGCAGGAGGAAGTGCTGCGGCTGTACAACAACATTCCCGGCGCGGTTTTCCGCTGCCGTTACGACGCCAGCCTGACCGTTGTCAGCGCCAACGACGGACTGTTTGAGTTCATCGGCTACACCCGCGCTGAATTTGCCGAGCTGGGCAATCAGCTGGCGCTGATCATCGCCCCGCAGGAACTGCAGGAAATCGCCCAACGATTGCGCGAACAGCTGCGTCAGGCGAAAACCGTCCACATTGAAAACCAGATTTGCTGCAAGGATGGCAGCGTGAAGTGGGTCTCGGTGAAAGCTCAGCTGTTTATGGAAAACAACGAACCGTATCTTGACTGTGTGTTTATTGATATTACCGAGGAAAAGCAGCTCCACCGGCGCGAAAAGGAACTGTACGAACGGGAACTGCGTTACTTTGTGGAGGCTGCCAGTGGCAATCAGAGCGGTCAGGGACGGCTGAATCTGACCCGCAATGTGCTGGAAAGCTATCTGACGACGGCCAACTTCGCCGTTGCTCAGATTGGCGAAAGCTATGACAAGGTGATCGCTCAGTTTGCGCATTCCTCCATCGACCCGCTGACCGGCTTGCGGATTGAAGAGCAAATGCGGCGTGAACAGGTCCAGGCCGATTACGCCGTCGGCAAGACGGAATATCATTTTGAATTTCTGCGCAGTACGCGCGAAGGCGCGTTCTGGAGTCATACAACGTTTCATTCCTGCCTGAATCCGGAAACCGGAGAACTCATCGTCTTTTTCTATACCCTTGACATCACGGAACAAAAGCTGCAGGAACAGCTGCTGGATCAGATCGTCAGTCTGAATTACGACATCATCGCGGAAATCGACGCGCTGTCCGGAAAACTGCGGATTCATGCTTCCAACGATCCGATGATTCCAAAGGAGGATCAATTTTCAAAAGCGATCGGACAATTTGCCCGGCGTTATGTCAAACCGGAGTTTGAAGCGGAATACCGCCGTCAGCTCGATTTGCCTTTTATGAAACAACAGCTGGCGGAAAAGGGATCCTATACCTTTTCCATTGAAATGCAGGACAAGCAGGGACAGACCCGTGTCAAACTGTATAAAGTTTTCTATCTCGACCGCCGGCTGGACCGGTTGTGCGTGACGCGCAGCGACGTGACCGAGGTCGTGCGTCAGGAACAGATTCAGAAAGCAGAGCTGGCTTCCGCACTGAACGCCGCGCAGCAGGCCAACGCCGCGAAGACGGATTTTCTCTCGCGGATGTCGCATGAGATTCGCACCCCGATGAACGCGATTCTGGGAATGAGCGCAATCGCCGCCCAGTCGCTGCACGATCCGGTCCGCATTGGCGACTGTATTGAAAAAATTCAGCTGTCTTCGCGGTTTCTGCTGGGACTGATCAACGATATCCTCGATATGAGCCGGATTGAAAGCGGCAAGCTGCTTTTAAATAACGGACCTTTATCCACGCGGAAACTGATCGAAGGAGTCAGCACGCTGTGCGCCGGTCAGGCTGCGAACAAAGGCGTGCGTTATCAATGCATCGTCGAACCTTCGCTGCAGGCGGAGTATATGGGCGATGCGATGAAGCTGCAGCAGGTGTTGGTCAATATCTTAAGCAACGCGGTGAAATTCACAGAGTCCGGCGGCGAGGTGGTGATGCACGTCAGCCAGCTTCAGGCAAAGAAAGACAACGCCGTCGTCCGGTTTGTGATTCGGGATACGGGCGTCGGCATCAGCCCGGAGTTTCTGCCGCATCTGTTTGAACCATTCTCTCAGGAATCAACCGGGACGACGGCGACATCCGGCGGCAGCGGGCTGGGGCTGGCAATTTCCAAAAGCGTCGTCGATCTGATGGATGGAAGAATCAGCGTCCGTTCGCAAAAGGGCCGGGGTACGGAATTTATCGTTGAGGTCAAGCTCGGTCTGGCAGCGGGCGTCCATGAAACTTTCGCCGGCATCGTTTCCGCCGGGGACGCCGGGGGTCTGGATCTGAAGACGCTGGACTTTACCGGCCGGCGGATTTTACTGGCCGAAGACAACGCCATCAATACCGAAGTCGCGGTTATGCTTTTACAGGACAGGGGCTTCAGCGTCGATACGGCGCAAAACGGCGAACAGGCGCTGCAGACTTATCAGGCTTCCGCCCTGAATTACTACGATGCAATCTTAATGGATATCCGGATGCCGGTCATGGACGGCTTAACTGCCGCGGCCAGGATCCGCACCAGTCCGCGCGCGGACGCCGGACAGATTCCGATCATCGCCATGACCGCCAACGCGTTTGACGACGATATCGCAAAAAGCATGGCGGCCGGGATGAACGCGCATCTGGCGAAGCCGATTGATCCGGACTTACTGATCCGGACGCTGAATGAATTTATCGGAAACAAGGAGGTTTTCGGATGTCAGACGTTAAAATGATTATGACGGCCTACGGCGTGGATTATGCGCTGACAATGGAACGGTTTATGCAGCAGGAACGCATGTATGTGCGGATTTTAGGCATGTTGTTCAAGGATGAGAGCTTGCCGGCGCTGCAGAAAGCGGTGGAAGAAAAAAATCTGGAAGCTGCTTTTCAGGCGGCTCACACGCTCAAGGGCGTATCTGGCAATCTGGGATTAACGTCGTTGTACGAAGCGGTCTGCGAGATCGTGGAGCCTTTGCGGCGCTTGGAAGTTCGGGGCGATTATCCAGAAAAGCTGGAAAAGATCGGGCAGGAGTTTGAGAAGGTCAGAGGGATGTATGCCGAGCTGACCGCGTGTTCGTTATGAATTCCCATAAAACAATCTTGTTTGTCCGCGGTTCACAGATGAAATGGCAGCCGGCCAACGAAGCGGCGCAAAGCTGGAGTCAGGATCCCGACTTCAGCGGCTGGCTGGAGAACATCGGGGAAAACCAGAATCCAGCTGTCTGGCAAAATCCTCGCACGCAGGCGCGCTACACAACGGAAGTTCAGACGTTGAAGATTGCTGAGGAAACGGCGACGCTGTTGGTACTGACACCGGAAGTCCCGTCATTTTTCACAATGCTGGAAAATTTGGGGGACGCGCTTGCCTGCGGATTCGTGATTTATCAGCTTGCGGACAATGCATCGCCGCCATTGTATGCCAACGCTGCTTTTCGGCAGCACTTCGGCGAACCTGCAGAGGGACTTCTGGCGCAGACTGCCGTGCATCCACAAGATCGGCCAGCACTGCAGCGGGCGCTGCAACAGCTGAAAACAGAGCGCGGAACATTGCGGCACAGCTTGCGGGCGTGGGATAAAACGCAGGGATGTTACTGTGCAATTCAGATTGAGGCTTCGATGGGCACGCTGCCTCAATGGGGAACGGTGCTGGTAAGCCTGTTTCAGGACGGCAGCGAACAGGCCGCGTTAAAAACACAGCTCAACGCCGCCAATCAGAAAATGCAGCAGATCATCAACGCAATCCCGGGCGGCGTTGCCGTTTATAAAGTGACGGACAAGTTGGAGACCGTTTATTTCTCCGATGGCGTGCCCGCGCTCAGCGGATATACTTCTCAAGAATATTCTGCCCAGGCTGCCGCAGACGCCGGCAAGTTGATCTATGATCAAGACCGCGGCCGCGTCGAGGCCCAGGCTGTGGAAGTCGTGCGCACGCATGAGCCGGCGACGCTGGAATTCCGCATGGCTCACCGTGACGGTCACCTCGTCTGGGTGCGCGTACAGATCAGCTGGATCGGTGAGGAGGACGGCAGTCCGCTGCTTCACTGCGTGTTCCACAATATTTCCGATCTCAAGGAAGCGCAGCTCCAGATGAATCATCTGGTCAATTCAATTCCCGGCGGAATCGCCAGTTATAAAGTGGAAAACAAGGTCTTTATCCCGACGTATTTCTCTGCCGGCGTCGCAGAGCTGACCGGTTATGGGAAGCAGGAATTTCAGACTATCGTCCATCAGGATGCGATGAACGCAATCTATCCGCCGGATCGCGAGCGGGTGCAGAAAGCGGCGTGGCAGGCATTAGTCAGCGGCGAGGTGCTGGACGTTTCCTACCGCAGTCCTCACCGCGATGGTTCGCTGGTCTGGATACACCTGAACGGCCGGCGGATGGGTCCCCTGTCGGAATCGACGCAGTTCTATGCGGTGTTTACCGGCATGTCGGCGGAAACCCGGTTGTACCAGAGTATCGCCGATGAATCCTCGGATGGGATTTATGTGATCGGCAAGCAGAACTATGAACTTTATTATGTCAACGATAACCATAAAATTTTTTCCAATGATCAACAATATGCCGGCCGGAAATGCTACGCAGTGCTGTTTGGCAAGTCGCAGCCCTGTGCCTTCTGCACGCTGAAAACACACGCGCCGGATAATGAAGAACATGAGATGTCCGTCGATCAGCCCGGCCGTTTTTATGCGACCCGCTTTCGTGAAACGGATTGGAACGGGATCGGGGCTTATATCAAGCATGTTCGTGAGATCACCGAGGAAGTCCGCGTCCGCAAGGAAAACGAACGGCTGGCGCAGTATTTTCAGACGGTCGTCCAGAATTTGCCGGGCGGCGTGACGGTGATCGAATGTACGCCAAAGGGGCAGCTGATTCCGGAATACATCTCGGAAGGATTTGCCGAAATGGCGGGGATGAGCTACGCTGCGATAAGTCAGGCGATCCGGAAGGATTTTACCGCGAACATTCATCCGGAAGATCAGGCAAGAGTCCGCCGCCAGCTGCTTCAGTTCATCGCCGACCGCCAACCACAGGGCGAAATTGTTTTCCGCATGCTGACGGCAGACAAAGGTCAGATCTGGGTCAGCAGCAAGCTGGCGATGATCCCGGGTGAGGAAGGGGAAATCCGCGTCTATGCGCTGCATCACGATATCACCCGGGAACGGCTGGAACAGCAGCGGATTCGCCAGCAGTATAACGAACTGATTCTTGAACATTACCGCACACCGGGGGAAAATGCACTGGTAGCGGGACATTGCAACATCACTCAGGGCGTGATTCTGGACATCATGGATTACACGGATTCCGAATTGCTGGCAACTTTCGGCTACGACCGCGACGTGTTCTTTAAAGGATTGGCGTCGTTGATCGTCGAGCCGGATCAGCGCCGGTATTTCCTTGATCATTATTTAAACGAGCCGGCCCGGCGGGAATTCGCGGCCGGAGAAACTGTGCAGATTCAGGAATGTTTCGTGCAGCTGCCCAGGGAATCGCAAGGCCGCTATGTCGAAATTAAAATGAACATGGTAACGACGCCGGACAGCGGGGACGTTACGGGGATTCTGACTGTCACGGACATCACGGAAAAGACAATCGCCAACCTGATTCTGCAGCAGCTGTCAAAAATCAACTATGATTTTGTCGCCGATATCGACCTGGGTGCGGATACATTTAAGATTCTGACCCAGAACGAACAGACGGCGCTGACCGCAAGGACGCATGGCCGCTATTCTCAATGGATTGATCAGCTGCTGGAAAGCCATGTGCTGCCCAAGGATAAGGAACGCTACGCCGGCAATTTGAAACCGGAATTCCTGAAACCCCGGCTGGCGAAAGAAAACTCGTTTACATTCACATTCTCAATGTGCGATCCGCGCGGCGAATTGCGCATGAAAAACGTCACTGTGTCGGTCACGGACCGGCGGTTAAACCGGATCTGCCTGTCCCGGACCGACATCACCGAGTCGGTGCGCGAGCAGCAGGGACTGCTGCGGGTAGCCGCCGTAACCTTTGAATTGGCCGGGTTCATTGATATCGCTTCGCAGCGGCTGACCATTCATACACGCCAGACTATTGTGGAGAATCTGCCGCCGTATATCGTTGAAAACTGCGACGAAGCGATTGACAAGTTTGCCCGCAGCCACAGTCAGAGCGGCAGCGCGGAGGAGAGCAGCCGGCAATTTGCCCTGGCGACGATGCTAAAGCGCCTGCAGCGTGAGCCGCAAGGCTATGATTTCCTGTTTCCTTATCAGAGCGAGGCTGGCGAGCGGATAAAAAAAGTCAGCGTGCTGTGGGGGGACGCCGATCATCAGACTGTCTGTCTTGTGCGCGCGGACGTTACGGAGATGCTCGCCGCGGAACGTCAGACGAAAAAGACACTGGAAAATGCGCTGATCCAGGCCGAGGAAGCCAACCGGGCCAAGAGTGATTTCCTTTCGGCGATGAGTCATGATATCCGCACGCCGATGAACGCGATAATGGGGATGACCGCGCTGGCGAGAGCCCATCTGGATGATTCCCGGCGGGTGGCGGATTGTCTGAAAAAAATTACCTATTCGTCCAAACATCTGCTGAGTTTGATCAACGACGTTCTCGATATGAGCAAGATCGAGCGTTCGCAGATTACATTGAACCGCGCTGGTCTGCGGATGCCGGAGGTGATCGAACAGTTGTCGGCAATCATGGGACCGCAGGCGCGAGCCAAAGCGATTCGGCTGAATATCAATGCCGAGCGGATCGAACACACCCGGTTCTTTGGCGATGCGCTGCGGATCAATCAGATTCTGATCAACATTTTAAGCAACGCCGTCAAATTCACTCCGGAGGGAGGCCAGGTGGATTTCATCGTGGAGGAAATCGCCGGTTCATCTCCGGGACAGGTGAGATACCGTTTTACAATCCGCGACACCGGCATCGGCATCGAGCCGCAGTTTCTGGCCCATTTGTTCGATCCGTTTGCCCGCAGTCCGCAAGTCGGACAGATCGAGGGGACGGGATTGGGATTAAGCATCACGCGCGGTCTGATCGAACGGATGGGCGGCAGTCTCCAAGTGGAAAGTGAAGTCGGACACGGCTCTACGTTTATCGTCGAACTGGAATGTGAACAGGATTTCAGCGGAGAAACGGATAATCCGGATTCGTCAAAGACTTTGACCGTGAAGCCGCAGGTGGATCAAAATCTGGCGCGGCGGCGTTTTCTGATCGTGGAAGATAATCAGATCAATGCGGAAATTCTCAGCGGCATTCTGGAATTGGCCGGCGCCCGGTTTGAGGTCTGCTGTGATGGAAAACAGGCGGTCAGCAACTTCAGCGACAAGCCCGAGGGGTATTACGACGCGATATTAATGGATATCCAGATGCCGGTGATGAACGGTTATGAAGCGACCCGGGCAATCCGTCAATTACCTCGCCCGGACGCGCGGCAGATTCCGATCGTCGCGATGACGGCCAACGCGTTTGCGGAGGATGTGGAAGCGTCCATGGCGGCGGGAATGACTGCGCATGTCGCGAAACCGATTGATATTGATTTGCTTTATGTGGTGCTCAGCCGGGTGCTGCCGGAAAAAAACGGAAATCCCGATTGATTACAGGAAATCGCGGTCTGATTCAGCCGCGGTTTTTTCTGTTTTTTTTTGAATGATTTCCCATTGTTTCTTCCTGCTCACGAAAAAGCGACGTGTGAATAAAAATTCTTCCTTTTTGAATGGAACTTTGCTATAATAATTAAGCAATGCACCGGTGGCGGAATCGGCAGACGCGCACGTTTGAGGGGCGTGTGATTTATTCGTACGGGTTCAAGTCCCGTTCGGTGCACCATTTTAAGGAAGTCCACAATTCAATGTGGTTAAGAAAAGCCTTTAACAAAGGGCTTTTTTATTTTATTTTACAATGCGTTAAATCAATCCGATTTAATGCAATTCAAGTAAAATCGTTCAATAATCGTTCAAAAACAGTTCAAAGAAAAATGCCCGGATAACCGGGCAGTAATTCATGAGTATTTGCGATTTTTCAAAGCCTCTTTTTTTAATTGATCGTTGCTCCTGGCATAGTCCAATGTTTGATTGATATTGTTATGTCCCATGAGCTCCATGATCGTGCGTGGATCGACGTTGTTGGTGACAAGGTCAGTGGAAAATTTGTGCCGCAGCCGGTATACATTAAAATCGACACCCACACGCTTGCTGACATAGTTGATCTTGTTTGCAACATCATCAATCGACCATACTGTATCATCGCAGCGCATAAACAAATGCTCACTAGGCTGTATGCCGATAAGCTGTCGTAAGATTGGCTCAAGCTGCGGGACGATCGGCTCCAGTCGCACGCTCTGTTTTGTCTTTGTCGCCTTCTGCGTGTTCCATTCCTCAGCGGTGCTGCCCTGTGCGGTGTCAATGTTTATATATCCGCCGTCAAGATCGATATCTGCTTTATCAAGCCCCAGGCACTCTGCCGGCCGGATCCCGGTATAATAGATGATTTCAAGCATATAAACGATGAGCTCCGCGTTAAATTTGTACCTGTCACTATTTTTAGTATAATGCCGGATGCCGGCGATGACTTTATCGAGTGTTTCGCGATCTGTCGATACATCTGTTTTTTTATGTGGCAGCTGCGATGCTGGAACAACCACCTGCAGCATAGGATCGCTGTTAATCCAGCCTGTGAAGGCAGCCGCCCGGATTATATATCGCCAGCAGGTGGCCACACGTCCGATATTGTCGTCTGACTTTGTGGTGATCATCGCGTTAAGCGTCTGCTGGATATCCAGGCCGGTGATCTCCTCGATCGGCTTATTGCCGACAGCCGGCTGGATGTAATTGCGATAGGTAATCGTGCGGTGCTTGACAGTTTTGAGAGTCTTTGGGAATATTTGCTGGATCAGCATAAACGCCTCATCCACCGTATGCTTTCTGTCAGCTCGTGCGCGGATCTTCTGGCCGCTGTGCAGCAGCTGGGTGCGCATCTGATCGCGGTGTGCACAGGCAGCGTCCAGAGCAGCGGCTGCCGACTCATAATCGTCAGCGCGGAAGCTCTTGCTATACGGTTGCTTAAAGCCGAATTCGTCTTCATACATAAATGATACTTGTAAATACAAGTGGCTGTTGACTGTTTTTTGCTTGATGTATTTTTCCTTGCGGAGTTTTTTTGTTTTTGCCATATATAGCGCTCCTTTTCTTTTTGTGGTAAAATGAGCGCATAGAAAAAGATATGTCTGCCACGACAAATTTTTCTATGCAGAGGAATGGTTGCCGCCATTTCTCGAAGCCTGCCGGCTGCAACCGGCGGGCATTTTAAATTTCTTTCACAAAGTTGCTTTTTTGTGTGAAAAGCATATAATATGAGTAGCTAACTTGTGATGGATAAAGCTGGGCTGGCTGTGCCAGTAAGGTGGAAACACTGAGATGCCTTTGCTCCTGGGGTTAGCAATTTAATTACAAAGAACATAGAACAATTAATGTTCGTAACTCGAGAACTGGCTCAATCTATTCTTGGTCTTCTAAGAATGTGTGGTTGAGCTTTTCTCTTTGTAAATTTCATAATTTTCTAAAAAATCTAAGTAAAGAACACAACGCTTGTAATGAGTGCAATTACTAGTTAATTGATATTCTTCGTATAAATCGATTAATGTTTTGCGAAGAGATTCAGTTGTGAATAAATCAATATTTTTTAAAATAAACATACATTTTTTTGATAAAGTTTCGTATTTATCAATGTTTTTTTCAAAATCAGAGAACGAAGAAACTTGAGGATAATTTTTTATTTGTTTTTGAATGGTTCTAGAAATAATTTTATCTTTTGAGTTTTTGCTATTGATATATTCTAAAAGACGTTCGTTTTTATTTACTTCTTCAGCAATTAAGGCAGCATACTTAAAAATTGGTAGCACCCTTTGATGTGAGATTGATCGGTAGCGTTCAAAGCAAACAGATCTTGAATCTAGGTTATGGTTGTTCTTTAGAATATCTTCAAAAATAATGTCATCTGAAAACGTTGAATAACCATGCTTACTTATGAAATCCTCTTTATATCCAACTGCGATCGCTAAAGCTTTATGTGAAGATATTTGATCAAGGTCATTGATTCCTACAATCAAAGCAGCTTCTTGTCCTTGTTCAATACTTTGATCTACAATTCTTTTAACAATTCTACGAGTTTCTCTAATTCTGGATGCGGATATACCTGGAATCACTTTATTTAGTGTTTGGTAAACCTTCAGGTAATTATCAGTTTGAATCTCTGTGATTGGTATTACGAAGCCATCATTAGTTGTGATATTGTTCCTAACTTCAACTAAGCTGCGTTCACCTTTTTTCCATGAGATAAAAACAAGATGTTCGTGAATGTTTTCCTTATCGCGTTGGCTCAAACAACCAAGAAAGTCTATAATTATTTTTTGTATATTCTCGTCAGTGAATGAGTATCCCAGAAAAATAATAGGAGAATCGGTAAAAAGAGTTAACATTTTTGCAATGAATAATTTACGTGAATTTTCAAAGTTATTATAATCATTTTCAGTAATAACTATAGTTTCAGCATCAGATACACATCCGTGAATTTTGTAGATTTCAGCGATGTTATAGCTATCCGCTGAAAACATTTCATATTGTCTTTTATAAACTTGGTAGTCATCATCAAAGATCATTTGTTCAAGAAATTGGTCATAATTTGTAGTTATTACAGCAGCTATTTTGTTTTTTAACTTCTTAAATTCTTCAATTTCGTTGTATGACCAGGGTGTTTTATACATATCCATTTTTTTAAATTTTAGAGCAAGATACATTTTATAAGGAGATACGCCTGAATCAGTCCAATTAGGATTATCACGACCAATTTTGATTTTTCTTTCATAAAAAGCTTTGTTAAACTCATCCTCAATAATTGTTCCTAATGCTTTGTTGATTTGGAATTGGTTCAATCCTTTTCGCTTAAGACTGTCAACATGTTGTTGATAAAAATAGGGATCATCATTGACTTTTTTGAACGAACTTTTTAACAAATTCTCCCAATCAGGAAAACGATATAAGTATCTACGGGATAATCCTGATCCTATAAAAAGAACTGGCATTCTATTGCTTTGAGCGATTCTTTCTAAAACATTTGATTCATCAGGCATAATAATCCCCCTTTCTTCTTAATCTAAAAAAATATTTTTAATTCTATCTTTCCCTGTGATAGATATCAGGTAAGATTTTTTTTGTTCGATTCTATCTTGTTGAGTAGCTTGAATAAATTTCCAGTTACTGGTAATCTATAATCATACAGAGGCTCCGGAGCCTTCCAGCCGTTAAAAACAGTAGTGGAGGAATAGCCGATGAACGCAGAAGATTATAGAACGGAAATTAAGAACATGATTCAAGATATAGAAGACTGCAGAATTTTAAGGAAAATTCTCAAGATTGTGCAAGCTTTCTATATTGAGTGGCGGAAATTGTGCAGCGATAGTTAATCGCTGCTTTTTTTTGTGCGGGCAGCAATGTTTTTAATGAGCTCTTTAACTATTTTGCGATCTTCTTTACTCAGATCCATGTATTCAATAAGAAGTGCTTTGATAAAATCGTCTTCTTCCATTGAAGCTGCCGCAAATGCTTGAGAAAACTTGTCTTCATCATTAATTTCAATGAAAATGGGTTTTTTTCCAGTACGTAGCCATTCCTCAGATACATTAAATTCAGTACAAATCAATTTGATAGTTCGGTCTGTAACTGTTCTTTTCTCATTTTCTATTCCAGCCAAATGGCTTTGAGTAAGTGCAATTTTTTCGCCAAAGTCAGTTTGATTCATTCTTAGTTCTTTTCTTAATTCGCGTACCCGCTCATTTATGGTCACTCATTGATACCTCCTTTCGTTGACAGTTTCATGATACAACAAAAAATAGTCATTTGCAATATTTATGTGTTGACATTTATATTCAAATAGACTAATATATAATCACAAAAGGATATCTGGGGTCGTGAGATGAAGGAGAAGAAGAAAAAGAAAATGAAAACAGTATGGCGAGTTATGAACGGATATCGAAGGCAATACGAGATAGAAGAAATCACAATCTTTGAAGGTGAAGATAAAGTGGTGTTCAGCGGAAAAATGGATAGTTTCTTAAACCCTAGCTGTTTAGATTTGTGCAAAGAAACAAGCCGAATTTTAAAGAGTGAATGTAAAAAGTGTCTGATCCACAATCATAAAAAGTTATTTGTTTTCATTGATTAATGCGCCCTTCGGGGCGACCTTAATGCAGCAGCAGCCGGTGACAAGCCCGGGTAAATGCAGAGTCAAGGAGGTGTGAGATGAATAAAAAGCAGATTGAAATAATGGTGAATCCAGAAGCAATGCTTGACCTGGTAAAAGAAATCAACCAGACCAAGCAGCTCGGAAAACCATGGCAGCAGCTCACAGCAGCACTTAGCCTCTTGAGAACCTATGACCATGATTGTTCTATACTATGGAACAGCCGAGGTAAAAAAATAAATGGCATATCCATAGATGGCGAGGAATATCTGATCAAAAAAAGAAAAGGAGTAAAAGACTGCATGGAAGCGATCCAGAGAGAGGAAGCTGAAATGTCGTTGGCTGGTAAGCACAAAAGACAGAATCAGCCGGTGCCTAAAGAATTGATAGAGGAATTATTCGATGAAAAGTAAAGAAATGGTGAACTTAATTAACCTTAGAAGATCGGCTGATTTAACTAAAAAAGCAATGGCTGAAAAAATAGGTGTTTCTGCTTCCTATTACTACAAGGTTGAAAGTGGATATCAAAATCCAAGTTATGAATTTCTTAAGAAATTTAAAGTGAAATTTCCTGATGTTAGTGTCGATCAAGTATTCTTCAACAACAAATAAAAAAGCACCAGTGGTGACGCACTGATGCCTGCGTTATTTGTTTACCTCAACTTCCAGCGTCACCTGGAAGTCCACCCACTTAAGGCAGGACGCTTCTGCCGAAGACCCTATTGAGCGGTAGCTAAGATTACATTTCAGCCACAGTAAAGTATGGTTGCTTGCTGTGCAACACTTAGAATCTATTATATTTGCCATGGTAAGCAAATATAAAAAGCGATTGTCATTCTAAGCAAAAACAGCCGTCTGCTGGCGCACGGTGTGCGATCTTAGCTATGAAGAATAGGGGAGTTCAAAAGTTTTGTCAACTTTATCACCTCCAAAATGATTTTATCACAAATTGGAAAATTTTAACAGGTCGAAACCTAGGGTGCAAAGCCCGATGGTCTGCCGGTTAGACCGGCACTGATGAGACCATTAGAGAGGAGTGAGAGCGTGAGTAAAAAGAAAGATTGTTGTGCCGATCAGCAAGAAATGCAGGAATTCCTTGAGATGCTTCAACCGCTGAATTGCATGGAAAGGGCGCTTGTGAAAAACAGTATTTCTACGATTCATTCACTACGCGTGATGGAACAGGCGCGCAAGCCGACGAAGCCCAGCGCTGACCCAGCACAAGCGAGATAAGGAGGATTAAGGGCATGGATGAGTTACTGGCTGCCATCGAGCAGCTAACAAAAAAGGTTGACATGTTGCAGGCCAGCTTGGCTGCTAATCAGTACAAGCTGGTTTACACCACCAAGGAGCTTGCCGAGGCGTTGGGTACATATCCGCAAAGGATCCATGTGCTGCGCAAGCATGGGTTGCTTACCGGCACGCGGAACGGGCAGGAGTGGATATACACCCGGGAAGAGGCCGAGAGATTTCTGGAGCGGACCCGCGGCATGGATCTGAGCAGCGAGCAAAAAATTATCGAAGCGGTCAACCAGTTGCGGATCAGCGAGACGCTGACAGCACAAAAAAAGCCAACCGGCGGCAACCGGAAGGCAAGAACAAAACTGAACTGATTTACCCAAGTTCAGTGAAATTATACTACAAAAACCACGGCAATGGTTAAAATACAGAAAAATTTAGTGGCAGACGAAAGGAAAATCATAATGACAACGAACGAAGCAGCCCGCGCTTATGCGGTAGTGGCCGCATCAATGATACCACAGCAGCTGCGGCAGGATAGGGTGCGGTGCATGATTGCGCTTTACAACCAGATGGTCGAGCTGATGGATATTTACACAGAGACGGAGATCATAGCTAAAATGCACAATTTGATCGGCCAGGAGGATCGGTAGTGCGCCGGCTTAGACGCCCAGTGCTCGTGGCTCTCACGGCTGCGATTACCGCCGGCGTGACGCTTAACCTGCCTGCAGCTGAGGCCGAGACACCAGTACGGCAGACGGTGACCGTGATCGATCTCTATCAGCCTGATACGCCGGCTTACACCGCAGAGATGGACGTCAGTTGGCACGACTGGCAGCCGATCGGCAAGGCCGCCGGCGTGGTGCCGGTAGCACTGCTGGAGCTGGCTGAGGAGTACAACATCAGCCCAGTCTACGCCGCGGCGGTGTTTGTCCTTGAGACTGGCTGGGGTAGCTCATCGGCCTGGCTGGCCAAGCACAATCCGGCCGGCATCCGGTGCGGTGACCGGTACTGCCAGTACAGCACGGCGACGGAGGGCCTGCGGCGCATGATGGAGATCATGGCTGACTACTACGGCAACGGGTTGACCACTGTAGTACAGCAGCGTTCGCTGTGGTCGGAGGTCGAGGATACAGATTTAATTGTCCAGTTGATGATCCAGCTGGCGGAGTAGCTTATGGAGACAATCATCAACGGTATCAATAGGATGGCGGGCAGTTATCACGCTCAAGACATCTTCCAGGACTGGGTGCAGATGGCTGGGATCTCTATATCAAACCAGTTGTTTTACGACCAACGCCTGGAAGATCAGTATCTGACACTTGCGAAAAAATACACCACTGAGCAGTTAAAAGAAATGTGCCGATGGACCGCAAGGCTTGTAGAGCTGTTTGAGGATGATATCAATGATTACCTCGGCAGCATCTACATGATGTTAAATGCTGGGAATTCGAGGACAGGTCAATTTTTCACACCATTTCATGTGTGTGTGTTGATGGCCAGGGTGGAGCTTACTGGATATAGCGGGGGAAAAATCACAGCCAATGAACCAAGTGTCGGCGGCGGGGCCAATATTCTGGCAGCAGCCAAGGAGATCCAGCGTTTAGGTTACGATTATCAAAGTTTGCTTGACGTTGTCGCCCAGGATCTCGACTACAAATGTGTGTGGATGTCTTATCTACAGTTTAGCTTTGCGGGTATTAGTGCGATATGTGTGCAAGGCAATACCCTGCAAAATGA